>NZ_JMCB01000001.1:900000-997508 GCF_000737315.1 Hyalangium minutum | reverse complement strand
GCCTTGGCGGCGCACCGCCACGGCCTCCAGCCTCCCTCGCTACTCCCGAGCTTCGAGACCGCTCCGGCTGCTCTGGCTGCTTGAGCCGGTGAACTCTTACGCTCGATCATCGTCCAGGCTGCGGCGGACTCCCGGGTCGGCGAGCGTCACGAGCTGGCGGTCTTCTTCGCGGATGGGAGGGCCCCCGCTCGGGCCGCGTTCGTGCTCGTCATGGACCCGGCCGAAGTGGACCTCCGGATCGATGTGAAGCGCCCCGAGCCGCCGGCGGCGTGCCCCCCCGAAGTGCAGCGCCCCGAGCCCAGGCCGGAAGACTTCGTGCTGAAAGGATACGTGAACGACCGCGGCGTTCAGACCGCGGTCATTGAGCCCGTCAAGGACCGTGCGCAGGGACTCTGGACGGACCGGGGCGTGTCCTATCGCGGCAATGGGTGGGTGCTTTTCGACGTCGTGATCAACAGTTTTCCCGGTCGCCCGCTCTTTGCGCCACGTGATGCGACGTTGACGGGAAAGGGAGGAGTTCCGCTGCGGGCACGTCTCGTGACAGCTGCGGTGGATGCGAGCACTCCCGAGGGAGTGATTCGGGTGCTCGTCGTCGCGGAAGAGCCGCCCCCGAGTGCCGGACTTGTCTTCACGGTGGAAGTGGACGGGGGGGATGGCCGCAGCCTTGTCATTCCACGTGCGAACCTTCCCAAGCCCGTTGAGGAGGGCAAGCCATGACGACGCTTCTCAGGCTCCCTTCTGGCACCGTCATTGACGGTTGGCACGTCCTGAGGGAACTCGGCGACGGTGGATCCGCAGTCGTCTACCTGGTGCAGAAGAATGGGCAACTCCGAGCGCTCAAGGTGGCGCGGCATCGCGATGCCAGCGGCGACGACATGCAGACGCATGCGAGGGCGATGCGTGAATTGACGGTGCTGCTGCTGTTGATGGAACAGGGCCACCCGAACATCATCAAGCCGCTGGGGTATGGCTACGCCGAAGCTGGCAACATGTACATCGCGCTCGAGTACGTGGAAGGCTGGACGCTGGGCGAGTGGCAGGAAAAGAAGCACCCCACGGTGCATGAAATCCTGGGTGTCTTCGTGAAGATTGCCTCTGCTCTCAGGTACATGCACAGCAAGGGCATCCTGCACCGGGACTTGAAGCTGTCCAACGTGCTGATCCGAAAGAGCGACGGCGAGCCGATCCTCATCGACTTCAGCTGCGCGACCCACACGCAAGCGGCGGAATTGACCCAGAGCGGCCTGCCCCCTGGAACGGATCGGTTCCGCGCACCTGAGCAATTCCAGTTCCTGCGCGAGCACAGAGACGAGCACCGGGCGCGTTACGCCTTCCAGGTGGCTGACGAGCTGTTCACCGTCGGCGCGATGCTCTACGAGCTGCTGACGGATCCGCGGCCGACGGAGACGCGCCCGCGGGAGAGTCTGAACAACCCCTTCGCGCCACCTTCTCCGGTGCGAGAGCTGAACGCGCGTATTCCCGAGGCGCTCAGCGACCTCGTTGACGACCTGCTGTCCCGAGATCCCACGAGGCGCCCGGTGGATACGGCGGCCCTTCACCGCGAGCTGACGGGACTCCATGCAGACCCAGGGGCTGAATACGGGGAGCCCGCGCATCCCCCCTCAGCGCAGCGTCAGCCTAGGTTGCCCGCCGGGAGGGCGGTTGCCCGCGCCCATCGCTCGGGGAAAGTGCTCGCGGCGGGGGGGGCCGCCTTCATGCTTGCCGCAGTCGTGGCGCTCTGGAGCCGTTCGGATGCGCCAGAGCCGCCCACAGCGCCACGGGCGACCGGTACGTCGAGCCTCTTCCGTGTCGAGCCTTCCGGGCCGCCCGCTCCTGATATGTCACCCGCCACCGCGCCTGGGGTCGGCACAGAGCCGGTCCCTGTCCCGGAACAGAAGGAAGGTTCAACCGTGAAGACTCCGCCCCCCGAAGACCCGAAGCCAGCACGCCGACAGAAGCCCGCCCCCGGCTCGGATCTGCGCAAAGTCGTGCCACTCACGTGTGCCCTCGCGGCGGGATGCACCGGGCCCCAGGTGCGACCCGAACCGTTCACCTGCCCGGAGGGCGCGGTCGCAACGCGAAAGCAGCTCCGCTGGGGTGAGTCCCAACACTTTAAGGTTGTGGCTGATGACCGATACGCTCGGCTAGAGGACGTGTGGCTTCGCGCGGGCGACACGGTCGTCGGGGTTGTTCCGGACGCCATCCTCCCGGAGCAGCGTGAGGTAGCGCCCCCTGGGACGCGGTTTTTCGGCGGCAAGGTCTACGTCGTGCCCGGGGAGACGAAGACTGGCAAACCGGGCCAAGTCTTCGTGAGGTATGACCGGGTGAAGCTGCCGCGGCAGGACGAGCTTCCCGTTTGCTTCATCATCGACTTGGGTGCTGACGAAGTGAAAGACGGTGCCGCGAGAATCTTTAACAGTACGACCGGATCTCCCGTGGATTACTGGCCCTGAGCGGTCCTGCAAGGCGACGTGGCAGGTCGGCGGGCATTCCCTCCGACCCCATCTCGTGGGTAGTGTGCGCGTGTCTCGTCCTGGCATGGTGCCCGCGCGAGCGAGGGGAGGAGCGAGCATGGCCGCAATCGAGTTCAAGCTACCCAAGGGGGCGATTCTGTTCTCCGACAGGGAGGGGGTGGCTTACGAGTTCCGCGAAGACTTGGGCGAGGCGCATCACGGCCTGAGTTTGTTTGTGGCGCGTCGTCGAGTCGATGGGCACCCGAAGGGGAAGGTGCTGCTCAAGGCGGTCGGCTCGCCGAGGGTGGAGGACGGGAACCGCGTCTTCAAGGCTCGGGCGAAGCTCGAAGAGCAAGTGCGGCTCGCGACGTACCTTCAGCACCCGGGCATCCTCCGCGTTCACGGGCTGCACAAGACCGAAGAGGCTTGGTACGTCATCACCGATCATCCGACAGGGCAGGGGCTGGATGAGCTGCTCGGAGTCGTTCAGGAGTGCCGCCGCTGGTTCTCGCCCCTCTTCACGGTGTACGTCGGCGCGGCAGTGGCGAGCGCCTTGGAGCACGCGCACACCGCGAAGAACGAGAAGGGGAACCCGCTGGGAATCGTCCACCGGGCGGTCGACCTGTCTCACGTCTTCGTGGATGGGGAGGGCCGGGTTCAGGTCTCCGATTTCGGGCTGGCGCTCTCCACGTTGAAGGGCCGCGTCGTCTCCACCGTGCGTCGCCCCAAGGGGGATACCTACTTCGCGTCGCCGGAAATGCTGCTCGGCGGCCGGGTGGATGCACGCTCGGACCTCTTCGCGCTCGGGCTCGTCATGCTCGAAATGGCCACGGGGAAGAACCTGCTGGATGCGGATATGGGCGTCTCGAGCGCGGCGAAGGCGGCGCTGCCGAAGCGGCAGGCCGCCCGCGTGGAGCGCGCGATCCGGCGTGCCGAGCTGGCCGGATGTGACGCTGCGGTCGAGCAGACGATCTGGCGTGCGGCGACCTACACACCGGAAGACCTGGAAGTGCTCCTGGCGGGCCTGCCCGATATGTTGCGCGTCCCCCTGAGCAAGCTCTTTCAGCGCTCGAAGGCCGCGCGTTACCAGACAGCAGGGGAGCTGGAGACGGACCTGCGCCGATGGCTCTCGGGGCAATTCGGCCAGAGTGAGGCAGCAGCCGAGCTGAAGAGCCTGAAGGCCCAGGCGGGCGAAGCCCTGGTTGAGCTGGGCTTGCGGCGCCCCCGTCGTCTCGGGCAGGGCGCCGCCTCCATCACGACGGCCTGAGCGGCGCCGTCCCGTGCCGGCTCCCTGTTCCCAGGTGGGAGCCGGACACAGTTCGATGGAGATCCAACCCAGGCGTCTCCGCTCAAAAGCGGCGGGTTCGATTGCCGCCGCCTCCAAGCAGAGCAACCCGCCGCTATTGCCTCGGCTGCCAATCGGTCACCGTGCCGCGCGCCCGCCGATCTCCGGGAAGCGCTCGTAGGCCCGCTTCAGCGTGTCCAGGTGCGCGGGGTTGTCGAGATCGAGCGGCGCATCGGTGAGCTGCACGACCCATCCGCCCGACGACGTGCGCCGCGCCCGCGTGAGCAGCTCCAAGTCGCGGGCAGGGTCAGGGAACCCAATGGCTTCTGCGGTAGCGGCCGACCAGTAGTTCAGCCAACCCAGGTGATACGGAATCTCTGGCGAGCGCAGAGACTCTGGGAGCTTGAGCGCTGGCAGCCCTCGTGACGGTTCCCCCGGCTTACGCACCGGGTCCCTCGTCTGCCGCGAGATCTCCACACCCGTTTCGAAGGGCGTCGCTTGTCCCCAGAATGCACGAGCACTCTCTGCGATGCCCTCCAGTACATTCGCTGCCGCGGCGATGCCACCCGCGTCCAGTGGCAATTTGGCGTGGACGTCAAGCTGCGCTTGGCCACCTGCTCCAGAGCTTGCCGAAAGTGCCAACCCGGAGATCATCACGGGGTAATGCTCGTCATTGTTGCAGACGAGAGGAAAGCCTCCGTTTTTCTTGGCCCGGGCGAGCCATGCATCGCGCTGCGGCAGATGGATGATTTGATGATCGTCAGAGACGGTCCACTCCAGCCGCAAACCGGGGAGCGCGCGTTCCATGGTATGGACAACAGCCACAGGGCGGCTGTCGTCGCATACGAGCGCAGGCGCGTGGACTTTGATACCGAGGGTGTTCTGCATCATCGTCATTTGCACCACGGCATGAGAACAACAGTGAGGCGGGGCTCTGCTTCCTCCAGCATCTTTTTGTGCACTTCGGTACGAACGCCGATGGCAAAATCATAGCCGCAGGCCGCCGCAAGTTCGCGTTCTCGTAGCCCTTCTTCTACTTGCTGGGCGAGTTCCATCTGCTGAACGAAGGGATTGTAGGTTTCAATGGCGGTGGTTTTGACCTCCCACAGTCTTCGCGTGGCAGGTTGCAGCGCGTCGAAAGCCTTGCCGTTGACGAGCGCGTTGGCGCCACGGAAGGCGTTGCCAGGAATCGCGTCAGCGCACTTGTTATGGAAGGGGTGTCCACCCTTGGGAGGAACCCGTCTGGGAGTGCACTCGGGGCGGCGGTCATGCGGCTCCAATTCTGGCGGCTCTGGGGGAAACCAATCCCGGCCCAAGCCTCTGGGCGTGGGCTCGCCGTTCGCCACGGGTTCCTCCGCATGGGATGGCCGTGTCTGAGTCGTCTGCTTCGCACGCTCACGGGATGCGTTCCGTTCGTAAGCCTCCAGCCCTTCTGTGATGGCAGCAGCCACCACTACGGCTCCCACCACAATCACTGCGCCGACGACGATCTCAGGTGCCGCAAAGACACAGAGGGCCACGGCTGCGGGAGCCAGCGCCGTAGAGGCTACGGCGCACCTTCCGGTAACATCGCGAAACTTGACTCTTTTGTGATCGAGCGCGTGAAAGCACCGCTCCGCCAGGACAGGCCATTCGTTGGAAGCTTCTCGCACTACGCAATGCCCGTCATCCGTCCAGGGATACTGGGCTGCGCGCTGAAGGTTGGCGAATCTCGGACTCGGGGGCTCCATCTCTCCCGGGGTCGGCTCCATTGTGGCGCAGGCCGAGAGCAGGAGCAGTACCAGGGGGGCGCTGCAAGTTCGGAGACGCATGGCCACGTCCTTTCAATCAAGCGGAGGGCTGTGGGTCAAGGCTCGCCCCTCTGGAGGAGGGTGACGGCGGTGCACCGGGTGGAGAGGGTGCCATTGAAGGAGGCGGGACTGGGGCGCACCGCTAACGCCTGGAGCCGCACCAACGTTCCCTCGCGCAGGTGGGGCAGCGCACTGAGCGGTGTGGGAGCAGCAGTTCCTCAACACGCCCCCGCCGAAGTGAGGTCGCTGCGGCGGGTTCGATTCCCGCCGCCTCGGGGGGACACGGTCCCGCCGGTGACGCGCACCGTGGAAGTCCTCGACTGCCCCTGGTAGCCTCCTCCCAAGGAGTCCGTGCCATGGCCGATGGCTTCGACACTTCAAAAGGCCCACGTCCCGTAAGCGCTGCGTCGCAACCCCTCGTTCAGATCGACGCCGCCCTCCGCCGCACCGGCGTGCCCGATGCGAAGCGCACTCGCGTCACCACGCACCTCCAGAGCCTGACCGGCGCCGAACTCCAGCGCGAGCTCCTCCTGCTTCAGCACGTGCTGGCGACTCCCAACGCGAAGCCGGCCATCGGCACCTATGTGCGGGTGCTCGACATGGCCCAGGAGAGCCCTCGGGCCGCGCAGCGGTTGCCGCCGGAGATCCGGCATGCGCTGGCCAAGGGGGTGGCGGATCCACGCGCCACGACGACCACGGGGCACGAGGGCATCCTGGTGCAGCCGCAGGCGGAGCTGGCAGCTCAGACGCTGGTACACATGCCCCAGGCGCAGTTCCAGCAAGCGAAGGCCCTGCTGGAGCGGGCGGGGCAGGGCGGCGCACATGGCCTCAATGAGGCTCGGGCGGATGCCGGGGCCGAGCGCGCCTACATCCTCAAGTTCATCGCCCAGCGCAGCGAGCGGCTGCGCGCCACCCCTGCGGACGCGAACGCCAGGGGCTCGGACACCGAGGCCAGCCGGGCGATGGATGAGATCTCCGGCATTGCCGATGACATGCGCGCCATGAGCCGCACCCATCTCATCCGCATGAACTCATAGGGCCGCTCCACGACTGTCACCCCGCAGCCCGAGCTCCTCTTCTCCTGAATTACGGGATAGGGGCTTGCGAGCGCAGGCGGATCTTCGTGAGAGGGGGCGAGGTCGACGGGGAGATATTGCCCCAGTAGAAGGTGGGGCTGGCGCGGAGGGAGTGCACCTCCGCGTCCAGGTGCTCGAAGAGGATCGCCCGCCGCTCGGCGGACCAGAAGGCCACCGCGGTGAGCGAAGCGCTGAAGTTGCCGGACTGGTTCGCGTAGATGGCCGGCACGACGGAGGGGGTCACCATCGGTGGGAAGGTGAGGAGGGCCTGGGCGCCCAGCGACACCGAGCCTGCCTCGACGAGCCGTCCGCCGCTCCACTCCCACCGGTGGATGCTCCCCTGCTCGAGACGGGTGCCGCTCATGAAGGGCGGATCCCGTGTCCAGAGGACCTGGGGCTCGAAGCCCACCACGTCTCCCCCCAACTGGAGACAGGTCTCCGGCGTGCGCTGAAGCCTGCCCGAGTCGAGCTGGTACGGGCACGCTTGAATCACGGACTGGAAGTTGACGGCCTGGCGAGTCACCAGGATGAACTGGCTGCCTTCACGCAGGAGCAGGCCGTGAGGGTCCCCTGCGAAGCCTACCGAGGCAGCGGGAGGGGTCCAGGGCGTGACGCCCGCGGAGGCCAGGGTGCCGCCGCTGAAGGTGTAGAGCGCCAGGGAGTCATCATGGACAGCGGCCAGCTCCTCCGCCGAGGCCAGCAGGAACGTGGCATTGCCCTGCGAGTGGTTCAGCGAGCCCGTCATGACCAGGGCTGAGCCCGTGTCCACGTAGCGCTCGAGCGCCGTGCTGGACAGCACCCAGATGACATCTCCGGCGACGGCCAGGCGCGCGTTGGGGAAGGTGGCCACCTGGGTATCGCCGCGCAGCACCGTGGTGCCACAGACCCAGCTGCCCTGCTGGGTGCGCTCCAGCGAGGTGCAAGCCCTGTTCAAGGTGTAGCTGGGCGCGGAGAGGGAGCTGTCCACCACCGCGTGAAAGTCGAACTGGTGAAGGCCTCCCACTTGAGAGAAGGCGACGAGGATGTGGTGCGGGCCAGGCCGCACCGGGGTGAACTGGAGGGTGGCCGGAGCGGTCGCCTCGCCCAGCTGGATCTGCCCTTCGATGGGCTCGCCGCTGGGACCTTCGATCTCAGCCGTGACGGAGGTGGGCAGCGTGGGCTCGCCGCAGACCGACGGATTCACCGGCGTGATGCGCAGGGTGAACCGCTGGCCTACCTTCATCAGCCCCGAACTCTGGCCGGTGCCAGGGGACGGGACAGGGCTGACCCCGCAGATGGGCGGATCCCCTATCGGCTCGTCCGAGCAACCAGTGAGCCCCAGCATCACGAGCAGGCAGAGCGCAAGACGAGCATTCCGTACGAGAGCCATGCCGCGAGCATAGGACGCGCTCAACGCCATTCTCCTTTGGGAGAAGCCACTCCGTGTGATTTGGCGGCAACTCTTTTCACTGCTCGTACGAGAATGTGGGTACGACAGGGACGGCGTGCCCCCCGGACGCGCCTTCTCCCCTCTAGGAGCACTTCATGTCCGTCAGCGGTGCGGGTTCGTCCAGAAGCGGCAGCACAGGTGCGTCGAGAAGCGGCAGCACAGGTGCGTCAAGCGGCAGTACAGGTGCGTCGAAAAGCAGCAGCGGAAGCATGGCTGCCGGGCGGGCGGCGGACCGGGCGAGCGTGAGCGGATATTCCGCTGACAGCAAAACTTCGAAGTCTGGCTCGACTTCGAAGACGGGCTCGATGGCCGCTGCGCGAGCGGCGGACCGGGCGAGCGTGAAGGGGTATTCCGCCGAGAGCAGCTTCTCCTCGAAGAACTCGATGGCTGCGGCCCGGGCCGCCGATCGGGCGAGCGTGGCCGGCTACACGAGCGGCTCGCTCCGCAAGGGAACGGCGAACGAGAGCGTTCGGGCGGTGCAGGATCGGTTGCGGTCGGCGGGATTCAATCCTGGAGTGAGTGACGGGAAGTTCGGCCCCCGCACGGAGAAGGCCGTTCGCGACTTCCAGCGCTCGATGGGACTCAAGGCGGATGGCGTGGTGGGGCAGCGGACCTTCTCGGCCCTCAACGGCACCTCACGCTTTGCGCAGAACACCAAGACCCAAGCTGTGAGCACCGAGCCGACGACGGGCCGGCCGTTCGAGGGCATGGCACGGCTCGCGCGAGAGCACGGCCTGACCGTTACCTCGACCACGGGCGGAAAGCACAACACCCGCTCGAAGCACTACCAGGGGCGGGCGATCGACGTGCGCACCCGCGACGTGTCGAAGGCGCGCATCGATGCCTTCATGGCCGATGCCCGGGCGGCTGGCTACACCGTGCGTGACGAGCGGACACGCCCGGCGGGACAGAAGGTCTGGGGCGGTCCCCACATCCACATTGAGAAGTGAGTGAGCGCTGCGCGGAGCACGAGCCCTCTACTCGTGCTCCGCGCATGTCCGCCGCCCTCCTGAGCCGGTTGCGCACCGAGAACCCCGTGTACTGGAGCCCCCAGTTCAACGGCTGGGGCTGATGCGCTACGCGGACGTGCTCGTGGCCGCCAGGGAGCGCCGGCTGATCTCCCCGCCGGGCACGGGCTGGCTGGACCGGCTGCCCGCAGAGCTGCAGAGGCAGTTCCAGCCAGCCCGAGACGCCCTCCGGCTGTGGACGGGACTCAGCAGCGAGCAGGACCCTCTGGATTGAGTGTCGTAGCGGCGCGCGTGCACCTCGTCGTAGGTGGCGCGGACCTGGTCAGGCGTCAGCTCGTCCAGCAAGGCCAGCCGCTCGCGCGTGTAGTCCGAGAACTCCGCGAGACGGAGAGCGCGTTGCGATGCATGGGCTACGTCGTCATCACCCTGCGGCGCCGCCCCCTTGGGCGATTGACGCGCCCTGAGCCTATGAGCTCCCGGTCATTTGATGCCATGTTTGTCTGCATGCGCTCCACGAGAGTGGATCTTCCGAGGCTTGCAGGCCGTCCACCCCAGGTCAGGTAGAATATGAATCATCTCGAGCAGGTACCGATGTCGTGGAGTCTTGCTGATGTTGTCAGGACCTCCGTGAGAGTGCCTGGGGTTGTGCTGCTGGGTCTGCTGTGCCTGTGGAGCGTGGGATGTGGCAACACCGCCGCCGGGAACTCGGGCCAGGAGCTCTCTTCTTGGCAGAGCCCATCGGGCCGCGCCGACACGCTCTCCAGCAGCGTGGAGGGGCAGTGGAGCGCGACGAGCGCCATGGCCGGCTCACGATTGCTGCATACCGCGACGCTGCTGGCGGATGGCCGGGTGCTGGTCACCGGCGGCTACAACCGCTCCACCGAACTGTATGACCCGGGCAGCGGCACTTGGAGCCGCACGGCGGATGCGCTCAACACGCATCGCGCGGCCGCGGCGATATTGCTACCCGATGGGCGGGTCCTCGTCGCCGGAGTGGGGGCAAGGGAATGGAACAGTGGCATCTCCGCGGAGGTGTATGACCCGGGCAGCGGTCACTGGGCGCCCGTGGGCAACATGGTGACGCCGCGGCTCTACCACACGGCGACATTGCTGCCGGATGGGAGGGTGCTGGTGACGGGCGGCGCTGACCAGGAGTACGGGGGCGCCATCCTGTCCACGGCGGAGGTGTATGACCCAGGCAGCGGTACGTGGAGCGCAACGGGGCGGATGGCGGTTGCCCGGCGCAACCACACGGCGACGCTGCTGCCGGGCGGGAGAGTGTTGGTGACGGGCGGCACGGACGGCAGCGGGGGGAGCCAGCGGTCCGCAGAGGTGTATGACCTGGCCACGGGGCGCTGGAGCCCTGCCGGGCAGATGACGGTGGCGCGCGCCTACCACTCGGCCACGGCGCTAGCGGATGGCCAGGTGCTGGTGGCGGGGGGAGGCTCCTCCAACCGACAGGAGAGCGCTTCAGTGGAGCTGTTCAACCCCACCACGGGCAGCTGGACGGTGGGCGCAAGCATGAGCCTGCCACGCCGCTCGCACACGGCAACCTTGCTGCCCCAGGGGCAGGTACTGGTGGCCGGAGGCTTCCACGAGTACACCGGCACCCTCACCGCGGCCGAGGTGTATGAGCCAGCGCAGGGTGTGTGGCGCTCCGCGGGGGCAATGGCCACGAGCCGCTACCTGCACACGGCGACGCTCCTGAGGAGCGGCAGGGTGCTGGTGGCCGGAGGTTTCAGCCCCGGCAATCAGGCCTCCGCGGAGGTGTACATCCCCGCGGGGCCCTCCGCGCCCCAGGCGCCAACGGAGCCAGTGGGTACCAGCGTGTTCCTGCAGGTCGTGGATGAGGCGGGTCACTCGATTCCCGGAGCCGCTGTGTCGGCGCGGGGCGCCGTGTACCCGGTAGACAGCTCGGGCCACTTGCTGCTGGAGGGCCTCGAGTCGGGGCGGCTGCTCGTCCGTGTGGATGCACTGGGGTTCACCTCGGGCACGGCGGTGCTAGAGCTGCAGCAGGGCGCGCACGTGGGCACCCAGGTCACGTTGCTGCCGCTGCCGACGCCCATCTCCTTCCAGGTGGAGCAGGGCGCCGTCCTCCAGACGGGGCAGGTGCGCGTCACCCTGCCGCCCAACGCCGTGGTGGATGCCTTGGGACAGCCTGTCTTGGGCACCGTGGACGTCACCATCGCTCCGATTGACCCCACCACGCAGATGGCCTTGATGCCGGGCCCGCTGGAGGGAGTGCGAGCCACTGGCGGTGAGCGCGTGCAACTGGAGAGCTTCTTCATGGCGGAGGTGAGCCTGTGGAGCGGCGGCGCTCCCGTGCAGTTGGCGCCGGGACAGACCGCGACGCTGGAGTTCCTGCTGCCGCAAGCGCTGGCCAGCCAGTTCGAGGTGGGCGACACCGTGCCGGCGTGGTGGTTCGATCTGGACGCGGGCCAGTGGAAAGAGGAGGGCGCGGGGACCATCCAGCCCTCGCAGACACAGCCGGGGAGGCTGGCCTGGGTCGTCCAGGTGCGCCACTTCACCTGGTGGAACTGTGATGCGCCCTGGACGGACAAGAGCTGTGTCGACGTGCGCGTGGTGGACGAGCAGGGGGCCCCTGTCGCGGGTGCCCAGGTCTTCGCCGAGGGGGTCACCTATTCGGGCAACAGCTCGCCCCGGTACACCGGCGCGGGGGGCCGTACGTGCGTCGAGATCAAGCGCGGCCACACGGCCACCGTCTACGCCGGCCGGGACGGCCCTCTGTCTTCGATGGCGACGGTCACAGGCTCTCCGCAGGCGGCCATCTGCGGCAGCGGCCCCTGCGCCGAGGTGCAACTCGTCGTGACAGCGCCCATTTGCACGCCAGGGGCCTATGAGCTTTGCCCGTACTCGGGCCCCGCGGGGACCGCGGGCCAGGGGCTGTGCCGGGCCGGGCGCCGGCAGTGCAACGTCCTCGGCACGGAGTGGAGCGCCTGCCTGGGGGAGGTGCTGCCTGCGGCGGAGACGTGCCAGCGGCCCTTTGATGAAGACTGCGATGGGGCGGTGAATGAGGGCTGCAGCTGTTCCGACTACCAGGGCCAGCCCTGCTATGGGGGCGCCCTCTGGACCCGTGGCGTAGGCATCTGCCGCGCGGGCACCGTGGCGTGCGATCTGTTCGGCAACGTCACCTGTCAGGGCCAGCAGCTGCCTCAGCCAGAGGACTGCTCGACACCGGTGGATGAAGACTGCAATGGCGTGAGCGAGAGCTGTGAGCCTGTCGCCTGGGAGTGGATCAGCACGGGGCCCATGGCCTCCTACCACAACCTGCACACGGCGACGTTGCTGCCCACGGGGCAGGTGCTCATCGCAGGGGGACTCAACTCGCAACCGACGGAACTCTACACGCTGGCCACCAGCGCCTGGAGGGTGGTGGATTCCATGAACACCCCTCGCGGCGGCCACACGGCGACGGTGCTGCCAGATGGCCGTGTGCTCGTCACCGGGGGATACGACGACAGCTGGAGCGCGCTCTCTTCGGCGGAGGTGTACGATCCGGCCACCGAGAGCTGGCGCCTGGTAGCCGGCATGGGCGAGCGCCGCGCGCACCACCGGGCGGTGCTGCTGCCCAACGGGAAGGTGCTCGTCGCGGGGGGAGTGGGCCTCAATGATCCCGTCGCGTCGGCGGAGATGTACGATCCGGCGACCGAGACTTGGAGCACGGTCAGCTCCATGAGCTCGCCTCGCATCCTGTATACCGCGACATTGCTCACCGATGGCCGGGTGCTCGTCACCGGAGGAGTCGCCAGCGACGGTCGCGTTCTCTCCTCGGCGGAGGTGTACGATCCGGCCACAGGCACCTGGAGCGAGGTGAGCTCCATGACCGTGGCTCGCAACTGGCATGCCGCGGTGGTGCTGCCCGGAGGCCGGGTGCTCGTCGCGGGAGGAACCGGCTCCGCCTCTAACGATACGTTGGCAGAGGTGTACGACCCGGAGACCGACACCTGGAGCAGCGCCGGCTTCATGAACTCCGCTCACTCCATGCCCACGGCAACACTGCTGCCCAGTGGCTTCGTGCTCTTGACGGGGGGCAGTGCTTGGGGGGCAGGCGAGGAACTCTACAACCCGGTGACCGGCACGTGGAGCGTCGCCAACCCTACTGTGTACCCGTACTCGCTCTTTGGCCCGCACACGACGACGCTGCTGCCCAATGGCCAGGTGCTCGCCTTAGGGCCGGCGTCGGCGGAGCTGTACGCTCCGGCATCGGGCTCCTGGGCCCTGACGGGCGCCATGACCTCCGAGCGCTTCTTCCACACGGCGACGGCGCTGTCCAATGGCCAGGTGCTCGCAGCAGGGGGGATCGACAGGGGCAGCGGCCTGCTTGCCTCGGCGGAGGTGTATGACGTGGCAGCCGGCACCTGGAGTGCGGTGGGCTCCATGTTCACGTCTCGTTACGAACACGCGGCGACGCTTCTGCCTGATGGCCGGGTGCTCGTCACTGGCGGGTACGGCCCCAATGGGGGCTTGGCGTCTGCGGAGGTATACGCGCCGGTGCTGGGCACCTGGAGCACGGTGTTCCCCATGGCGGTGCCCCGTTTCAACCACACGGCGACGGTGCTGCCCAACGGGCAGGTGCTCGTCGCCGGAGGACTCAGCGACAGCGGGTACCTCGCGTCTGCGGAGGTGTACGATCCGGCCACGGGCACTTGGAGCCCTGTGGCCTCCATGTCGCTGCCCCGCTCCAACCACACGGCGATGCTACTGCCCAACGGGCAGGTGCTCGTCGCCGGGGGCTCCGGCGGCAGCGGGGAGCTTGCGTCTGCGGAGGTGTACGATCCGGCCACGGGCACCTGGAGCCCTGTCGCCTCCATGGCCACGCCGCGAAGCCAGCACACGGCGGTGCTGCTGCCCAACGGGCAGGTGTTCGTCACGGCGGGCAGCTCAGCGGAGGTGTACGACCCGGTGACAGACACCTGGCGTGGTGTCGTCTTCGCGAGCTCGGCTTCCAGTCTCGCTGCGGTGGTACAGGTGAGCGACCGGGTGCTCGTGGCGGGAGGGCTTGGGAGAAGCGGCCTGCGCACGGTCGCGGACGTGTACAACGCGTTCTCGGGCACCTGGAGTCCTGCCGGCACCACGACCGTGCCTCGCTTCTACCACCAGGCGACGTTGCTGCCCAATGGGCGGGTGCTCGTCTCTGGGGGGCTCAACCCCAACGGTGGGGATGCCTTGGTAACGGAGTTGTACACGCCGTAAGGCTCTCTGTGTCCGATTACGAGGACTTGCGAGCGGACTTCTTGCGAGCCCCTGTCTTCTTCGCCGCTGGCTTCTTCTTGCTGGCGGCCTTCTTCTTGGAAGGCCAGCCCTTCCCCGCCTTCTTGCGGCGGTTGATGTTGGCGACGACGAATGGCTGCCATGCGTCGCAGCAGGAGAGCTACCGCGAGGGCGGGGGGAGCGCTTGAAAGAGCCACCCTGGGCCTGCCGGGCTCCGCTGCGCCGCCGTCCACCGGTGTGCACCCTTGAAGAAAGCGGTCCTGCGTACCGCCCAAGGAGATGAGTGCCATGGCGGAGAACATGGAGCCCCCCCAGGAAGCCGGTGTCGGGATCACCGAATCCGAGCTGGACGAGCTGGAGACCCAGGCCCTCTTCGACGCGCTGAGGGGCAGCGGGCAACTCCAGAGCCTCGGGCTCACGGACAACGTGGAGGAGACGGTCCAGGCGATCCTCTGTGCCCTCCGCCGCAACCTGCGCCTGGACCAGGTCGACATCATCCGGGGCCTGCTGCCGGGCAACGTCGACCTGATTTTCGCGACCTGCGAGCGGGCTCACGGCAGGCGCTTGGTGCCGAAGGAGTTCCAGCGCGACCTGTTCTTGGATGACCTCGCCGAGCACCTTCGCATCTCGGGCGACCAGGCGCTCACCGTGGCCCAGACTTTCTTCCAGGCGATGCGCTCCCAGCTTGCCGAAGGGGACTTCAACGACGCCTGCCTGTTCCTCAAGTCCGAGGACCTGATGGACCTCCTGCGCTACTCGAACCCACTCACGGAATCAGCGCATGAGATAGAGCGACGGCCTGCCCCTCTCTCATGAGGAGAGCAAGGGCAGGCCGCCTTCATTCCTCTGCCGCTGCTACCAGGGGCAGTTCACGACATCCACGGTGCGCGTGATCGGCGTGGCGCTGTTGCCGCCCGCGTCCGTCAGCGAGTAGGTCACCGTGTACGTGCCTGCTGCCCAGCCGTTCACCTCGCCCGTGCGCTGCACCTGCGCCGACACATTCGCGTAGCACTCGTCCGTCGCCCGCCAGCCGGGTTCTTGCCACTGGCTGCCGCACGTGTGCGTCATGTGCGCGTCGCCCAGGAGCGTCAGCGTCGGCGGCCTCCGGTCATCCACGATCACCTCCCGGGTCGCGGTCACCGTCTGGCCCAGCGCGTCCCACGCCGCGTACGAGACAGAGTACGTGCCCTCGTAGCGCAGGTTGGGGCCCGGCCCGGACGAGTCCGCGCCCGTGTTGTACGCGTGCACCTCGATCGCGTTGCCGCACGCGTCCACGGCCCTCGCACCCGGCTCGATGTACGGGCCCGAGCCGCACTCCAGCGTCAGCGGCGAGGACGCGGTCAGCACCAGGATGGGCGCACCCGCCTCGCTGCACGTCTCCGGCATCTGCGGCACGCTTCCCAGCCGCGGGTCGCTCACCCGCCGCGCCCGGGCGCGCGTCTTCTGCACCATTGCGTCGAACTGCGAGTAGCTCACCAGGAGCTGGCCCGGGCTCACCGCCGCGATGTTGCCCCGGTACGTCCCCGCGGAGGTATGCACCCGCGACAGCGAGAGCTCCGCGTCCGCATCGACGACGCCCTGCGCGGACACGCGCGTGCTCACCAGCGTGCGGCCCCCGCTCCTCGTGGCCTGCCAGCTGATCCGGTAGTCCTGCCCGTCGAACGTCGCGTCCGCGGGCGCCTGAACGGACGGACCCACGAGGAAGTCCGACGTGCCCAGCAGGGCGCCATCCGAGGCCCTCAGCAGCCGGGCCCGCAGGTCCGCGCCGCTGGTCCAGGCGACCAGGAACTCCCCGTTGTGGGCCGCCACCGCAGGGTTCACCTCCCAGGCGGAGGTCGCCGCCACGGAGAGCGGCGAGGCATCCAGCAACTGCCCCGTCGCGCCATTGAGGCGGGCCGCCTGGACATCCGTGTTCTGGGTCCAGGCCACGAGGGAGATGCCGTTCGTCGAGGCCACGCGAGCGTCGCTACCGCCCGGGCCGACGATCGTGGCGTTGGTGTCAAGGAAGGTGCCGTCCGGCCGCACGCGGATGGCCTGCACGCCCGAGTCGACGGAGTCGCTCGTGTACCAGAGGCCCTGCCACGCCACCACGTAGTTCGTCCCATCGAAGGCCACCGCGGGATGCAACTGGGGCAGGCCCACGGAGGCCCCCACGGCCGGGCGGCTGATCAGCAGCGGCGTGGCATCCAACACCGCGCCATCCGAGGCCCGCACCCGAGCGCCGAAGATGAGCGGGACGGCGTCGATGCCCTCCCAGACGACCAGGAAGTTCGTGCCATCGAAGGCCACCGCCGGCGAGAGGTCCGCCGAGGGCACCGAGGTGCCAATCCGCAGCGGCGTGGCATCCAGCAGCGCGCCGTCCGTGGCCCGCACGCGCACCCCGAGGATGTCCGGCCGGTTGCCCGACGTGGAATTCACCTCGGACCAGACCACCAGGTACAGGTCATTGCCCGCCGCGGCCGCCGTCTCGAGGTGTTGCGTGCCGGTGGGGGCCAGACTCACGGCGAGCTCCGGAGAGACGTTGGACGGGCCCTCCGTCACGAGCCGGAAGCGGCCGCGGGACTTGGAGAGCGCGGTGTCGTACGCCGTATAGGCAGCGAGGTAGAGATTCGAGCCCGCCGCGGCGATGCCCCCGCGCAGGGCCTGCGCGGAGGAGGGGTCCGCAAGCAGGAGCTCCGTGTCCGCCGCCACCGTCCCATCTCGCGCCACTCGCGTCGTCAGCACCTTGCGAGCCCCCTCGCGGGTGGCTTGCCACAGCACGCGGTAGTTCTCGCCGTCGAAGGTCACCTCAGGCGGGGCCAGCGCCGCCGGGCCCACGGAGAAGTCCGCCGAGCCCAGCTTGGCGCCCGTCTCGGCGTTCAGCCGGCGGCCCCACAGGGCGTTGTCCGCGCCGATCCACACCGCCAGGAACTCGCCGTTCTGCCCGGCCACCGCGGGGCTGTTCTCGTTGCCGGACGTCGCCGCCAGGGAGATGGGCGTGGTGTCCAGCCGGGTCATCGAGTTGGCGCGGATGCGCATGGCCTCGACGTTCTGGTTCTTCTGCCAGGCCACCAGGTAGATGCCGTCCACGTAGGCCACGCGCGAGTTGCTGCCGTCCCGGGCGAGCAGAGCGCTGGAGGCGTCGATGAAGGTGCCGTCCGTCCGCACGCGGATGCTCTGCACGCCGGTGCTGACCGGGCCGTTCTCGTAGTAATTGCCGTGCCACGTCACCAGGTAGTACGTCCCGTCGAAGGCCACCGCCGGGCTGAACTGGGGAAGCTGGTACGGCCCCATGGGCGTGCGGCTGATCAGGAACGGCGAGGTATCCAGCACCACGCCATCCGAGGCCCGCACCCGGGCGCCGTAGATGGCAGGGACGCTGCGGATATCGGTCCAGACCACCAGGAAGTTCACGCCGTCGAAGGCGACGGCAGGCTGATACTGGGTGGTGGAGCCCGTGCCGATGAGCAGCGGCGAGGTATCCAGCCGCTCGCCATCCGAGGCCCGGATGCGCACGCCGTAGATGTCCGGGCTGTGTGTATCGGAGGTGTCCATCCACACCACGAGGTAGAGGCCATTGCCGGCCGCCACCACGGCGCCCTCCTGATGCGTGGGGTTCGAGGCGGCCGGGTTCACGGCGAACTCGGGCGACAGCTCGGGAGTCCCGGTGAGGGGCTGTGTCTGGGAAACGGGAGGCGCTTCGGAGGGTGCTTCAGGAGTAGCGGGGCTGCACGCTGCCAGCACGGCGCACAGGATGAGCCAGCGGGGTGAGACGATCCTGCGGTGAGCGGGCGCGGTACGAAAGTCCACGATCGTCATGGGGTCCTTTCCTGCCTTCTCGAGCCGCCCTCAGGGATTGAGGACGGCGGCCTTTCGGCCCAGCGCATTTACGCAATTCATGGATCTGGGGTGTAGCGGGAAAGGTCGCACCTACACGGCTGCCGGTGATTCCCATGTGCGCCACAGGCTCATGAGGAGCCACTCCTTGGCGAACTGAGAGGCCTTCGGCTCTTCGGGCGCGAGCGCGAGTTGCTCGAGCAACTGGCTCCACTGCGCGTCGGAGAGGGCGTGGCGCTGGCGGGCCTGACGGTAGAGCGGGGAGTCCACGCCTGTGAGCTCGCAGAGCGCTTGCTCCACCGGCTCCGGCTCATCCGCTTGGGAGAAGTCCGCCAGCCATTTCAGGTGGGTCGACAGGGAGTCCGAATCCCAGTGGCGCTCCAAGAGAGAGCGCTCTTCACCTTGGGGCCGCTTCGAGGCGAATCGCTCCAGCCACCGCTGGCCTGGAGGGTCTGCGTCGTAGGGCCTCTCCAGGAGCACTCCTGCCAGCAGCTTCGCGGAACTCGCTGCGGTGAGTTCAGGCCGATCGAGCAGCGCCCGTTGGGCCTGCGCCGAGAGCTTCGTTCCATAGGTGGAGACGAACTCATGGAGGAGGGACGCAAGGCGCGCTTTGTCGCAGCCGAGGTTCTCGAGGGCGGCAAACAGGCTGGGAGCGTGCTCTCTCCAAGCGGCGCTCGCGGAGGGGACACAGGTGGGCAGCGTCGCGCGGGGCTGCAGTCCCAGGCACAGGCAGAGCAGGGAGATGCGCTCCTCTTGTGGGAGCTGGGCCATCTCCAGGAGCACCAGCAGTTGGTCGGTGCTGAAGCCGTTGTCTTCAGCGAGGGCCGTGCGGAGGACGAACTGCCTCCGCGTGATGTCGTTCGGCCAGTACGTCAGCAGTGCGCTCGCGAACGGAAAGGCATTGGGCCCCCACGGCGATCGCAGGTCATCGACAGCTCGCTGGAGAATGGGCAGGAGTCGGCCATGGGAGCCTCCGAGCTTCAACACCCGGAGCGCGGCGGTGGCCTGCAGTTCGAGACGCCAGGGATAGGTGGGCTCGTGCGCCCGTGCGCCGAGGTCGATCTCCAGTGCGCGCTTCAAAACGGGGAGACGGTGGTCCAGAGGCAGCTCTGCCAGCTCAGCGAGCCGGTCGAAGCACGACAGCCCTTCGAGGGTGCTGGGGAGGGGCTCCTGGGGGAGCAGCTCCTGAAGCCAGCCACGTACCTGCTCAGGGGCTGCCGTCTCGATGCGCCGGGAAGGGCGCGGGTGTTCCTCTGACTCTCCCTTGGGATGCCGACACCAGATGCTGACAGCGCTCTCCCAGACATTGACGTTCAGGATGTCGTTCTGCGCGAGTGCACGCTCGACAGTGAAGGCGACGGTGTCGCGGGTCACGAAGGGATCGTTGTAGAGCAGGATCCTGAAGGACTCGCGCAGCTCCGGAGGCTGCCGCCGCAGCTCGGCCCAGAGAGTGGGGTGCCGATAGAGCCAGTTGATGAGCGCCACATCCACCAAGCCCCCCTCGGGATCGCCACCATGACGCGCGAGCAGCCGCTCCAGGACTTCTTTTGGGGAGGCCTTCTGCTCGTGCGCGAGGTGCATCAGCGTCACAAGCTGTGCCTTGGGAGCGGAGCGCAGGCGCTCCATCAGCGCCGCGGATACCCGCTCGCCCGAGTGGCCGCGCGCCGTGAGAGCTTCCACAGCGTACTGGAAGTGCTCCATCGACTCGGCGCCGAGCCACTGCTCCAGGATCGTCGCGCCTCGAGCGGGCCGATGAAGGTAGAGCGTCTGCATCGCCAGGAACTCGGTGCGAATGTTCGACCGGGAGGACTCCTGCAACAGCTTGTGTTCCGCGCGGCGATCGAACGCGCGGCCTTCGAGGAGTTCCAGAAGGTTGAGGCGCTTATCGGGCGCCCGATGAAGGGATTCGCGCAGCTCCAGACAGCCGATGAGCACCTGGACGGCACCCTCCTCGTGCACGCCACACAGCAGCGCGAGCCGCGCCGCATCCAAGCGGAGAGAGGGCTCGGGCGAGCCGAGCAGCCGCGCGATGGCTCCTTGAATCCAGGGCCCCGCTTCTCCTGGAAAGTACACCGCGAGCTCTGCCGCGGCCTCGAGGGTGTCCACGGCCCTCGCTCCCTCGAGCGCGCTCCGCCAGAAGCGGAGCGCGTCCTCGTCCGCGTGCGCCGACTTCAAGAGCTTGGCCAGCCATGAGGCCTCACCCGGAGACAGGGTGTGGGGATCGAGCCCCCGGCTCGCGGGGATGGCCAAGGGCTGAAGTTCTCCATGCAGGAGGCCCAGCCTCACGAGGCGCTGCAGCTCGAGCGGGTGGGGGGCGGCCACGGCCTGACGCAGGCGCTCGCCGATCGCTGCTCGCACAAAGGGGTGCTTGCGCGCCAGCTCTTCGAGTGCGGCCTCCGCCGCTTCGCCAGCCACTCCGGGTTGGTTCAAGTTCTGGATCAGAGGGGCCGCGGCCGGCAGATCCTGCGTCACGAGCTCCGCGAGGAGAGCGCTCCAATCGGATTGAACTCCCCAGGACCTATCAGGTGGCTTCGACACCGCTTGGCGCGGGAGGCCTCTCAGGATGGCTTGCACGGCCTCCCGGGCGCAGGCCTCCAGTTTTTCACGGCCCATCTTGAGCCTTCGGCAGCCGTCCGTCTGTGCGGCCCTCTCCGCCGCCATCAGAGATACGCGCATGTCCGAGGGCGCTCGCAAGAATAGCTCGATCGCCGCACTGTGCCGCACCAGCGAATCCTCGGAGTCCAGCAGGGCGTAAAAGATCTCCCTCACAGGCTCCCAGCTCTCTTTCGCATACATGACGAGCTGGGCCGCTCGGAGCCTCGCCGCGTCTGGCACGGTGGGGTCCAGTGCACAGGCGAGCCAGCCTTCCAGCGCCGGGACTCCCTCCCACCTGACGCAATCAAGCGCCTTGTTTCTCCCGTAAACGGCCTCAAGCACAGCGGGATCCGGGGAGCGCGCACAGTCTTGCAGTGTGGCCAGTGCTCGCTTCGAGAGTTCCGGGTTGAGGGAAAACGACGCGTAGGCCCAACGGACGCGCCATACCGGCTCGGGAGCCTGCATGCCACGCCGCAGCGCCTCGTGGTACCGCGGCTCATGCCGGGCGAGCTTGCGCAGGAGGCGGGCCGCGCGCACCCGGCGTTCCTCCTGAGGATCCTCCAACCAACCCCACAGGAGGTCGAGCAGGGAGCGCCGCTCTGTTCCCACCTGGACGAGCAATTCCTCCAGCTGCTCCTGCACCGTCCCTTCGGCTTGCGCAAACCTCTCCAGCACCTGCTGGGGCAGGTCCTCCACCAAGGCCGCGACCTCGCGGACGAGCTGCCGGGCGTTGTCGCCCAGGAGCTGGCCGTCGCAGATCCATTCAAGGAGGCTCGCCTGCACGGGGGCCGCCGTGGCGCAGTGCAGGAGCACCCCCTTGAGTTCGTCCAGCCGGGACGGGCTCTCCTTTCCTGAGAGCGCCCTGTGCAGCACCCAGGCTCCGTTTTCCTCCCACGTCCCGGAGATCGCGAGGAGGACCGCCGCGGAGAGCCTTCGCTCGACCACGCGCTCATGCTCTTGGGTTCGGGCGGTGGGCAGATCCGAGGGGGCTGGCTTCCCCATGGAAGGGTCGTCCCCGGGGATCCGGGCCTGCGCCAGCGTCAGGAGCCGCTCCCTCAACACCGGGCCGCCGTCGCGAACTTGCTGCGCGAGGATCTCCACGCCCAGCTTCAGGACCTCGCGGAACTCGCCCAGAGCGGCGATGACTTCGTCACTCCATTGCCCGAGAGAAGCAAGGCCGATGGCGCCGTGAAACTTCTGGGTTCCTGCCAGGGAGGATTGGGCGTTCATCCACCGCGTGCACACCTCGCGCGCGGCGTCAGGTGCCTCCCGGGCCAGCCGGGCCACGAGGAGGGACGTCCCATGATGGATCTCGTACAGACCTCGATCCGGCAGGCGGGCGAAGCGCTCCACGAGAGCGGCCGGCAGCGTGCGCGGCAGGGCCGCCTGCGTGAGCGGCCTGAACTGGCTCCAGGCCCGGGAGGGCGCAGTCTGTGCGAGCAGCTCGGCCCACGAGGTCCAGACGCGCTCGACCAGCTCTTGGGAGAAGGAGACTCCATCCGTGAGACAGGCAGAGACTTGGCGCAGCCCCGGCCGCAGCAGCCGTCCGGGGGCTCGCTCGTCCTGGGCGAGCAATCCCCGCGCGAGAGCATCGGCTTGCGGGCGGGCGTGGAGCACATGGTCGAGCCGTGCCGCCGCGAACTGAAGGACGGGGAGGGGGAGCGGGCCTGCTTCGAGGATACGGCTCGCGGCCCCCTGCTCGTCCGTGCCCGTGAGGGCATACGCGGCCAGGAATTCGCCAAAGGTCCGGTGCCAGAATGAGACGGTCTCTTCCTCCTCGCGCACGAGCCCCCTCTCGAGCGCGAGCTGGAGCGCGGTCTCCGCGAAGCTCTGAGCCCTCTTCGGCGGTGTGTGCTGGGTGTCCGCGAGCATCCGCAGCAGGTGGGCCTTCGCGATGCCCAGGTGCTTCTCCTGGCGCACCAGCTCGAAGGCGACGGAGGCCCAGGCCGCCAGCAGTTGCTGGGCCTTCTTCAAGGGGACCGCGGAGCGCCACTCCGCCAGGAGTGTCGTGACGAAGTTGTTGTAGACGATCACCCGGTGCCGAGGCAGGGCCCCTTGGTCGGTGCGGGTCAGCGCGGACAAGGTGAGCAGCAGCGGGTTGCTGCTGAGCGTCTGCCACTCGGGCCGCGTATGGACCGAGCGCAGCAAGGCCCTCGTTCGCTGGCGCGCGCGTGCCGCTCCCGCCGCTTCGCCAGACTGTCCCCCCTCCACGAGGACATGCAGGCGCGACACGAGCTTTTGCTGCTGCCAGGAGCTGAGTGCGGCAAGCCGGGCATGCTCCAGGCCGGGAACTCGTGGGCGGTAGCCATAGGGACGGGTGGTTAGCAGGAGCCGGACGTCTGGATACTGCTCGAGCAGTGCCGTCACTCTCTGGACCACGCGCTCCCGGAGCTCCTCCGCCACTTCGTCCAGCCCATCGCACAGCAGGAAGATTCGCCCCGTGTTGAGCAGAAACGGGAGGCTGCCGAGGAGTTTCTTGCTCGCGCGATGCTGGCCGAGGTGGCGGCGGATGAACTCCTCCAGCGACAGGCCACGTTCCTTCTTCAGTGCCTCTCCTAGCCTGCCCAGCTTGATGGGCACGGGGAGCAGTCTGCGCAGCGCCTTGAGTGCGCCGAGCGACTGATCGTTGAAGAGATCTTCCTCTCCCAGGAGCTGCCGGGCATCTTGTCCCAGAGGACCTTCATCGCAAGCCAGCAGTGCCAGGCGAAGGAGGATGCTCTTGCCCGCTCCGGGATCTCCGACGATGACGAGCCGCTCGTGCCGGGACAGCACCTGCGCGAAGGAATGGGGCCTGATGTGCTCCTTGCCTCGGACCGCGTAATAGTCCCACCGCGCATCCATGAGTTGCTCGCGCTCTTGGGCGAGTGCGTGCCTCTGGACGGGATCCTCCACTCCGCGGGCCAGCTGCTCTTGGATCTCCAGCTCTCGGCGGCTGGCCGCATGGGCTCCGTCATGCAGCGAGGGCGCCACCGCGAACTTGAGCAGCTCCAGCTTCATCTCCCGCGAGCCAGGCTCGATGTTCGCGAGCCCGTGGAGTTCCAGGTGAGGCACGGAGGACTGCTCGACGAGGGCGCGCTTGTAGGCGGCCAGCGCCTCTTCCGAGATGGCTGCGTCCGCGGGACCTGCCGGCAGGTTCTCTCGCAAGAATGCCACGAGGCACTCGGCGGAAGCCCGCGCGGCGAAGGCCTTGAAGCGGTCATTCTTCGCCGAGTCCGCGAAGTCCATGACCCCCTTCATCACGAGGTGGGGGAGCTCGTGCTCGTGAGCGAAGGCCGCGAGCGCCGCAGCCTCCATCTCCAGCCCGAGCACCTTGTAATCCTCCTGGATCAGCCGCTCGAAGATCCCCGGTCCCCGCTGCACCTTCGTGCCCGTGGCCAGGGGGCCCACATGGACTCGGAACGGCTTCTCCGCCGAGTCCTGGGAGGAGCGGGGCCGCAGCTTCAGCCAGGAGTCCGCGCCGGGTGGAACGAAGGGCACCGCCGCTCGTTTCCAGCGAGCCTTCAGCAGATAGGAGAGGCGTCGGCCCTGGACGCGCTCGACCGTGGCTCCCGAGTCCGTGACCGTGCGCTCGGCCCTCCCCTGATCGTAGTCCCAGAGCACATCCGCGACGATGACGTCCCCGAGCTCCACCACACCGGGATTCCCCGCGCAGACGCCGCACATGGCCAGGCACCGGGGCTTGTAGGGCTCCACCAGAGGCGCGATGGCGCCCACGGCCGCCACGCCTCCCATGGCTGGAGCCTGGAGCACCGCCACGCGAAGCTCCCCACCGCGAGTCCCTTGAAAAGAGCGGAAGGAGACGGTCTGCCCGTCATCTCTGAGCTCTGTCTCCCAGGTGCTCCCAGGGAGGGCGCCAGTGCTGACCTCCAAGACGGCGTCGTACTCCTCCTTCAGCGCGGTGAGGATGATGACGTCGGCCTGGGGCTGCATGCGGCTGCGGACTGTACCCGGCGGCTCCGGGCCGCAACAGCAGGATCCGGAGCCGCCTCAGCCCGTGACTGCGTCAGGGCGTGTACTGGCCCAGCAGCGAGACACCCGAGTACGCGCTGTAGCCCCGCAGCATCACGTAGTAGCGGCCCGAGGTCGTCTTCGCGGCGATGCTGCACGTCTCGTTGTTGCCGGAGAGGTACGGGCGGCAGTCGTACGAGCTGGTGGTCGGCGCCGAGCCGAACTTCACGTACATGTCCGCGTCACCCGTGCCGCTGCTGAGCGTGAAGGTGACCGGCTTGTTGGTCGGCACATCCAGGTGGAAGTACGCCTGCGAGCCCGAGGCGCCCGACAGGCCCGTGGTCGTCACGCCGACGTGGAGCGGAGTGCTCGTCACCGGAGGCGCCGTCACGCCCACGCCCACGGCCTGCCACGCCGCCGTCACCGAGGCCACCGGGTAGCCCAGCACCGTGGCCACCTGCTCCGTGTACACCTTGGCCTGCGCGAACGTCGTCGTCGCCGTCATGTAGTCCGTGTTGGCCCGGTAGAAGACGCGGCCCGCCTTCTCCACGCCGATCCCCGTCACGCTGATGATGGAGCGGCCCCGCGGGTGCGTCCCGCCCTGTGCCAGCAGCGAGTAGGCCAGGTTGGGGATGCCCGAGCTGTAGTGCACGTCCACGCTCGAGGTGTAGTCCGCGTAGTAGTCCAGAGAGACTCCATCCTGCTTCGGATCATTCAGGTAGCGGAGCGCGTCGCCCGGGGTGGTGGGCGTCCAGATGTCCTCGGCGATCTTGAAGGCGTCCGGATCCGGCAGCACGAAGCCGCGCGTGCGGCTCTCGCAGACGGAGGCGAAGATGTCGGAGTAGCTCTCGCTCAGGCCTCCGGACTCCCCCGAGTACGTCAGGCCCGACTCGTAGTCCGTGACGGCGTGGGTGTACTCGTGGACGACGACGTCCGAGTCCGCGCAGGGCGAGGCCATCGTCGTGCCATCCCCATCGCCGCAGACCAGGTAGCTGCCGTTCCAGAAGGCGCTGGCGTAGTTCCGGCTGTAGTGCACGACGGCCCTCAGCGGGGCGCCCGCGTTGTTGTACGAGTCCCGGCCGAACAGCCCGTAGAAGCAGTCGTAGAAGATGCCGAGGTTGTCGTAGGTCGTGTCCACCACGGTGTCCCCAGTCGCCGCGCCTCCCTCGCTGCGCGCGAGGGTGCCGGGCACGGTGGTTCCGTACCGCGCCGAGTAGACCAGCCGGTTGCGCGCCTCGTGGATGTCCGAGAACCGCGCCACCACCGAGCCGTCGAGCGCGTGGATGAACACATGGTCCCGGACGGGCTTCTCAGGGGACTCGCCCGTCACGAGCACCTCGAAGGCCAGCGTGAGGCGTTGGTCCGCGTCGGCGCGGACGTAGACGAGGCGCGGCGTGCCCTCGGTGGACATACCGCCCAGCGTCGACTTCAGGGCGGCGGCGGTGGCGGACTCGGAGGCCAGGCGGGCCTGGCTCGGGGAGGGGACACTCTCTCCATCCCGCGCGGAGCCGTTGGCCGCGTAGACGCGCCCCTGCTCGTCGATGTGGAGGATGAGCTCCTGTCCCACCACGGGCAGGCCGTTGCGCGTCTGCGCATAGCGCAGGTGCGTGTGCCCCTGCTCATCCCGGGTGATTCGCTTCGCGACGAGATCCGAAGCGCGCAGGCGGAACACCGGGGCCACCTTGGCCAGCGCGGCGCTCGCCTGGGTGTGAGCCTCCTGGGCCGTGGCGGCGCGCAGCGAGCGCTCCACCGTGCCGAGCGGCCCGCGGATCATGAACGGCACTCCGTCCTCGTGAGTGCCAGCCACCTCGGTCCCGGGCAGCGCGGAGAGCGCGGACTGGAGATCCTGCGTGGAGGAGGGCGCCGCGTCCTGCACCTCCGGCTCCTGGCGCGGTTCCGGTGCCCCTCCTTCGCAAGCCGTGAGTGAGAGCGTGAGACAGGCTGCCAGCAGTCGAGTGCGCATCCGGGCTTCCTCGCGACAGAAGGCGGCTCCATGCCGCCAAACCAGAGAAAGCCGTATATTCCCGTGGAATTGGTAATTCAAGGAAGCGCCTGGGCGGGTAGGCCTCAGGAGCCGGCAATCACCAACGCTGCCACTTCCTCGGCACAGCCCCAGGACAGGGTGACGCCCGCGCCCCCGTGGCCGTAGTTGTGGATGACGCGGTGCTGGCCTACTCGCTCCGCTTCGAGGCGCACGGTGGCCCGGCCAGGCCTCAGCCCCACCTTGTGCTCCAGCACCTGGAACCGGGCCCCTGCGGGCAGCAGCCGCCGGCAGCGCTCGAGGATGGCCGCACCCTTGGCCTTGTCGGGCTCCAGCGAGGGGTTCCCGTCTTCGGCCGTCCCTCCCAGGATGCAGTCCTTGGAGCGGGAGATGACGTAGCTGATCCCCCGCGTCTCGCTCTCGTCGAAGATGAAGCCCCTCACCGGCGGCGGCGCCACGCGCAGCACCTCGCCGCGGATGGGGAAGAGCGAGTCATCTCCCACCACGGCCCGTGCTCCCAGGCCCGTGCAGTTGACCACCACGGGCGATGCTCGCCACGCCTCGTCCAGCGTGCGCACCTCGCGCAGATCGAGCCGGCCCCCCAGCTCCCGGAAGCGCGCCAACAGGAACTGCAGGTAGATGGGCATCTCGATGATGGGCGCCTCGAACGAGTAGCCGTGCGTGAACCCTGGCAACAGCTCCTCGGGTGTCGCGGCGCGCAGGCTCGGCACGCATGGCGCCCACCACGGATCCGGCGGTGCTTCCGTGAAGAGCTCCACTCCACGCTCCACCAGGATGCCCGTCTCGGGGTGCTTCGCCAGCGCGCTCAGCACGTCGAAGGTGCGCTTTGCCCAGGCCGTCACTCTGTCCTGGGGCGAGGCCCGGTACGGGTACCAGACCGCCGCCGCTACATCCGAAGTGGTGTACGGCGGCAGCTCGCGCGCCCAGAGCTCCACCGTGTGGCCCGCTTCGAGCAGCCGGATGCCACAGGAGAGCCCCGACACTCCACCGCCTAGGACGAGCACGTGCATGGCAGCACCTCCTGCCTCAGGGGGACCGGCGCTCCTCGGTCCGGCGGCGGCGCTCGGCCTCGGCGGGGGTCTCGGGAGGCACCAGCGCATGCGGCCCGCGGCCGATCAGATCCTTCCGGCCCGCCAGCTCCAGCGCCTCGCGCGCCAGCGGCCAGTGCTCCGGGTTCCAGTACAGCAGCAGCGCCTTCTGCAGCTTCTTCTCCCTCAGCCCGCGCGCCGTGTACACCGGCTCCATCTTCAGCGGATCAAACCCCGTGTAATACATGGCCGTCGCCACGGCCATCGGCGTGGGGATGAAGTCCTGCACCTGGCGCGGCCGCTTGCCGTTCTTCTTCAGCCACAGCGCCAGGTCCACCATGTCCTCCAGCGTCGAGCCCGGGTGCCCGCTGATGAAGTAGGGGATGTCGTACTGCTCCTTGCCCGCCTCCTCGCTCGCGCACGCGAACATCGTCTGGAAGCGCTCGAAGCTCTCGATGCCCGGCTTCTTCATCTTCTCCAGCACCCGCGGCGACACGTGCTCCGGCGCCACCGACAGCTGCCCGCCCACGTGGTGCGCCGCCAGCTCCTTCACGTACTCGGGCGAGCGCTCCGCCAGGTCATACCGCACGCCGCTGGCGATGAAGACGTGCTTCACGCCTTCTTCCTTCCGCACCTCGCGCATCAAGCCGATGAGCGGGCCGTGGTCCGTCTGCAGGTTCTCGCAGACTCCCGGGTGCACGCACGAGAGCTTGCGGCACTTGCTCTCGATTGCCTCGCTCTTGCACTTGAGCTTGTACATGTTCGCGGTAGGACCGCCGAGATCCGTAATGGTCCCTCGGAAGTCGCCCATTCGCCGCAGCTGCCGCACCTCACGCAGCACGCTCTCCGCCGAGCGGCTCTGGATGACGCGGCCCTCGTGCTCCGTAATCGAGCAGAACGTGCACCCGCCAAAGCACCCGCGCATCAGCACGATGGAGTGCTTCACCGTCTCGTAGGCCGGGATGCGCTCCTTGTACATGGGGTGGGGGACCCGGTTGAACGGCAAGTCGTACATCTCGTCCATCGCCACCGAGCCGTCCCCGGTGCCCACCCCGTCGTCCAGCGGCTTCGCCGGCGGGTTCATGTAGAGGGCCCGGTTGCCGTGCCGCTGCGCCACCGGCCGCGCGTTGCCCGGGTTCGTCTCCATCTGGAAGTCCCGCGACATCACCGCGAAGGCCTGCTTGTCCGCGATGACCTCCTCGTAGGAGGGCAGCACCACCGTCTTCCGGTCCGCCGCGCGCTTCGCCGGGTCCGCCTCGTGCGCCTTCATCTCCGCGTCGTTGATGATGTACGCGGTGCCGCGCACGTCGCGGATCTGATCGATGCGCTCGCCCTTGCGCATCCGGTCCGCTACCTCCCACACGGGGCGCTCGCCCATGCCGAAGATGAGCAGGTCCGCCTTCGCGTCGAAGAGGATGGAGCGGCGCACCTTGTCGCTCCAGTAGTCATAGTGGGCGATGCGCCGCAGCGACGCCTCGATGCCGCCCAGAATGATGGGCACGTCCGGGTACGCCTCGCGGCAGCGCTGGGCGTAGACGATGGTGGCCCGGTCCGGCCGGCAGTTCGTCTGCCCGCCGGGGCTGTACTGGTCCTCGGAGCGGTTCTTCTTCTGCGCCGTGAGCCGGTTCAGCATCGAGTCCAGGTTGCCGGCGGCCACCCCGAAGAAGAGGCGGGGAGGGCCCAGCGCTTTGAAGGGCTCGGCCGAGTGCCAGTCAGGCTGGGCGATGATGCCCACCTTGAAGCCTCGCCCCTCGAGGAAGCGGGCGATGAGCACGGGCCCGAAGGCGGGGTGGTCCACGTACGCGTCCCCGCTGACGATGATGATGTCGAGCTGTTCCCAGCCTCGCGCCTTCATGTCGGCGCGGGTCGTGGGGAGGAACGGGTGGGGGTAGCGAGCGAGCGTGGCCATGGTTTCACCTCTCCCCTAATCCCTCTCGGAGAGGGGAAGCAACCCTTCGTAACACGCTGACGCACCCGTTCCATGCCCAGGCCCCCTGGGGAGCAGCCGAGCCCAGCGCTTCAGCCTACCGCCGTGCTCTGAGCGCGGCGCCGGAAGAGCAGCACGCCCGCCACTGTCACAAAGGCCAGGGCGGACACGGCGAGTGAGACGTGAATGTTGGTGACACTCCCCAGGAGCCCCACGGTGATGCCGCTGAAGGCCCGCAGACCGGAGGCCGACATGCTGAAGAGTCCCAGCACGCGGCCACGGATGGCGTCCGGCGCATTCAGCTGGACCAGCGCCTGGGTCATGCTGCTGAAGGACAGCTCCAGGAAACCGGCCAGGAAGAGCACGACAATGGCCGCTGGGTATGCACGCATGAACGAGAACGTGAAGAGCGCGCAGCCCCACAGGAAGGCCAGCTTGATCGCGGAGGCCACCTCGGTGCGCAGCCACGTCCCCCGTGTCTCGAGCAGGATGCCCGCGAGCAGGGCTCCGGCCGCATCCGCTCCCAGCAGGAGCGTGTAGGTCAGCCCGGGGTCTCCATGGCCCAGGTCCTGCGCGAAGCCCGGCATCTGCGCCTGGTAGCTGTTGCCGATGAAGAAGGACGCCGCCCCCGCCAGCAGCACCATGGCCGCCACCACGGGCAGCTCGCGCACGTCGCGGACCGTCTGCACGATGTCGGCGAGCCCCCGGACGGCCCGCTTGGGGCCCGTGGCCGCCCCGCGGAAGTGCCGGCCATAGGGCGCGCCCGTCATCCAGAGCAGCAGGGGCAGATAGAACACCGTGTTGAGGAAGATGCCCCAGGTGGGCCCGAGCGTCCGCATGATGATGCTGCCCACGCTGGGGCCCACCAGGAATCCGAGGTAGCGCGCCGTGGCGTTCAGGCGCACCGCGCTGGCCAGGGACACCGGCCCCACGATGTCGTAGAGCAACATCTGACTGGAGGTGCTCCACAGCACGCCCGCGCAGCCGTGGAGGGTGAGCAGCACCATCGCGTGCCACACCTGCAGGGAGTCCGTGACGAAGAAGTACCCCCAGCCCGCGGAGGCGATGATGAAGAGCACCATTCCGCACTGGATGAGGCGCCGGGAGTCGAACCGGTCATTGAGCGCCCCCACCGGCACCGAGAACACCAAGAAGGGCAGCCAGTGGGACACCACCGCGAATCCCCCCAGCGCCGCCGAGTGGAACTTCTGGTAGGCCACCCAGTAGCTGATCACGTGCTCGACGTTGTCGGCCATCATGGCCAGCAGGAACGTGAGCAGGAAGATTCGAAAGCCCGGGTTGCGCAGCGCGCTCGAAGGCGCAGGGGCTGCGGTTGCAGCGGAGGTCATGGAGGTTCACGCACAGGGGAGCGGGGGCGCACCTTACCTCACGCCCCCCGGGGGTGAAGGCTCCACGAGTTCCAGGCCGAGTGCTCCGGGAGTGAGGCTCAGCCCCGGCCCTTGGGCTGCACCGAGAAGCGCTGGAGCTGCGTCTGCGGCTCCTTCCACTCGGGGCTGAGCTGCGCGGCCTGGCGGTAGTCGTTGTACGCGGCCTTCGCGTTGCCCAGCATCTCGTGGGCGACTCCGCGCGTGTAGTAGGCGAGCTCCGGCCGCGAGGGGCTCAGCTCCAGCGCGCGGCTGCTCGCCGCCACCGCCTCGGCGTCACGGCCCAGGTTCACCAGCGCGATGCCCTTGTTCACGTAGGCCTCGGCCAGATCCGGATCCACCTTCAGCGCCTCCTCGTAGCTGGCGAGCGCCTGCGCGTGCTGCTTCGCGTACATGTGGAGGATGCCCCGGTTCACCAGCGTCGCCGCGCGATCGGCGGGCTCCAGCTCCTGCTCGGCCAGCGCCTTGTTGCAGGTCTCCAGCCCCTGCGCCGAGGCCTGTCCCGCCCGGGCCGCCTCGTAACAGATGCGGCCGTAGCCACTTCCGAGCACCCGTGCCGCGGCCTCCGCGGACACCGGGACCAGCGCCGAACCCGCGAGCACGACTCCACCGAGCAACACCGCGAACCTTTGCATGACAGACCCCCGCTTCTGATCAGACAGGCCCATTCTAAACCGGTGCCTCGAATCTTATAAATTGAGAAATAGCGGAATAATGTGAAAAGACTGAATTTTGACTTGCGAGGAAAATTTCACTTCGGGTACATGAATGTCCGCGGTTGACCCCCAGTGAAATCCCAGGCGCCGAGCGCCTCTTTCCCCCAGCCTCCTATGCGCACGTCCTTCAAGAAGAACTGGAACCCTGCCAAGACCTTCGGCCTGTTGGGAGTGTCCCTCCTGATGGCCTGCGGTGAGCTGTCGTCGGAGGAGAGCACCTCGAAGGGTGCGGCTCAGTCCGCTTCCGTGTCCGCAGAGGCCGCGCCGCAGCTCTCTCCCGAGCCCACCCCTGAGCCCTCTCCTGAGCCGTCCTGCCTCAACGTGAACCTGGACGACTACAACCTGTTCGTTCTGGGCAACTACAGCGGCGGGCACGACGTGGTGGGCAAGGTGGCTGTCGGCGGCAACATGAGCATGACCGACTTCGCCGTGGGCTCGGGCCTGGAGACCAGCGACACGGTCAACACCCTGGTGGTCGGTGGAAACCTCTCCCTATCTCGCGGTGCGGTCTTCGGGGATGTGCACTACGGCGGCGCACTCACCGTCGATCCGTCGGTGACGCTGCCGCGCGGCTCGGCGGCTCAGGGCTCGCCCATCGACTTCGTGGCCCGTGGGCAGCAACTGCGCCAGCTGTCCTCTCAGCTGGGCGCGATGCCGGCCAACGGCACCACCCGCCGTGAGAACTGGGGCGGCATCTTCCTGCGCGGCACCAGCGCCACCACCAACGTGGTGGACCTGAATGCCAGCGCCTTGACCGGCGCCAAGCTGCTGTCCATCGAGGCTCCTGCCAACTCGTTCGTGGTGGTGAACATCCGCGGCGCCTCGGCCACCTTCACCGGCTTCGGCATCCAGTTCAGCGGCGGCATCAACCAGCACGGCGTGCTCTTCAACTTCGTGGACACCACCCGCGTCGATGCTCAGGGCTTCGGCTTCTGGGGCACAGTGCTGGCCCCTCAGGCCCACGTCGCCTTCAGCAACGGCAGCTTCGATGGTGGCATCTACGCCGCCTCCTTCGAGGGCAACGCCGAGGGCCACATCAACCGCCTCGACGATCAGACCCTCTGCCCCCCGCCGACTCCGCAGTGCGTCCGGGTGAGCCTGAATGACTACAACCTGTTCCTGCTGGGCAACTACACCGGCGGGCACGATGTGGTGGGCAAGGTGGCTGTCGGCGGCAACATGAGCATGACCGACTTCGCCGTGGGCTCGGGCCTGGAGACCAGCGATACGGTCAACACCCTGGTGGTCGGTGGCAACCTCTCCCTGTCCCGTGGCGCGGTCTTCGGGGATGTGCACTACGGCGGCGCGCTCACCATCGATCCGTCGGTGACGCTGCCGCGCGGCTCGGCTGCTCAGGGCTCGCCCATCGACTTCGCGGCCCGTGGGCAGCAGCTGCGCCAGCTGTCCTCCCAGCTGGGCGCGATGCCGGCCAATGGCACCACCCGCCGTGAGAACTGGGGCGGCATCTTCCTGCGCGGCACCAGCGCCACCACCAACGTGGTGGACGTGGATGCCAGCGCCTTGACCGGTGCCAAGCTGCTGTCCATCGAGGCTCCTGCCGACTCGCTGGTGGTGGTGAACATCCGCGGCGCCTCGGCCACCTTCACCGGCTTCGGCATCCAGTTCGGTGGCGGCATCAACCAGCACGGCGTGCTCTTCAACTTCGTGGACACCACCCGCGTCGATGCTCAGGGCTTCGGCTTCTGGGGCACGGTGCTGGCGCCCCAGGCTCACGTCGCCTTCAGCAATGGCAGCTTCGATGGTGGCATCTACGCCGTCTCCTTCGAGGGCAACGCCGAGGGCCACATCAACCTCCTGAACGAGAAGACCGCCTGCCGGTAGCCTGGCTTCCAGAAGTGGGTCACGGACCGGTTGATCGGAAGCTAAGACTTGGAAAACACGGGGTTTTCCAGGCCTGAGCACCAAAAATTGGGAAATCCGCAACAGGGTTTCCCATAATCCGATAACTCCCTACAGCGTGCCCGTCCCGGCGCGCTGTGCCTACCTACCGACAGGGAGAGCAATGTCGATTCGGATCCCGCCGCCGCCGCCGCCGCCGCCCCCGCCCCCGCCGACGCCTCCCCAGCCGCCGCCTCCTCCTCCCAAGGATACGTTCCAGCAGCCTCCTCAGCAGCAGCCCCCGCCGCCGCAGCAGCCCCAGCAAGCTTCGCCCACGAATGCCTCTGCCGCGCTCTCGCTGAACCCGACGTCCGCGCAACCCTCCGCGCCCCCGACGCAGGGGTTTGGCGCGCCTGGCAGTGGCCCCGGGGCGACCCCGGCCTCCACGCCCACTTCGACGCCGCCTCCCGCGGATCCGCGCGCGGTCCAGGGCGCCCAGGATGCTGTCCAGGTTCATGAAGTCACCGACGACCGGGCCCAGGTCGATGCCGCGCAGAACGCCACCCAGCAGGACGCGCAGCGCATCGCCGGAGAGGATCAGGCCCGTGCCAACCAGGTTCCTCCGGATCCCAACGTCCAGCGCGAGGGCAACCGCGTCACCGTGACGGAGCGCGATGGCCAGGGCAACGTCACCCGCACGCGCTCGTCCGAGCAGGCGGGAGATCGGCTCTCGGTGGATGACACCACCTACGCACCGGATGGCACGGCGAACCGCACGTCCGTCCGCGTCAGTCCCCAGGAGACCACCTCCGAGACGGCCACCTGGCACCAGCCTCCCAGCCAGCAGCCCCCGCCGCCGCCGAGCCAGCAGGAACTCCAGGCCCAGAGGGATCCGGCCGTCTCCACCAACAGCCGGACCTGGACCCGCCAGGAGGGAGGAGGGCTCAGCGAGCGCACCGTGGCATCCAACGCCGACAATGTGACGGACTCGACGAGAGCCTTCCGAGTGCAGCAGCCCAACGAGCCGCTCAACCGGCCGCTCGTGGAAGGGGAACTGCCTCCCGAAGATCAGGCCACCCAGGGCATCCACGGCAACCTGCAAGGGGAGTTCGACGCAAACCGTCCCGTGGACGTGGTGGAGACCCACACCACCGTCACCCACGCGAATGGCACCACCGAGCGCGCCCGTGACGTCTCCTACTCGCAGGACGGCGTGCGTGCCACGTCCTCGGACGTGACGGGGGCCGACGGCCAGCAGCAGCCCCGCGCCTGGTCGCTCCAGAAGCAGATCTCTCCCAACGAGATGCGGCAGAACGACGTGGTGGAGGGCGTGAGCACCTACCAGCACGTCAGCTACAGCCGCGCCGAGGGCGCCAACGTGACGCAGGAGGAGCGGACGCAGTGGGAGGATGAGAACCAGCAGATGCGCGGGGCGAGCCAGACCACCAACTCCACCTACGGCGCCGATGGTCAGGTGGATCGCCGCCACACGGACGCCACCGACGAGAACGGGGTGCGCCAGGTTGGTGACTACACCCGCACGCAGCAGCAGACGGCGCAAGGGCTGGAGGTGAATGAGACGACGGAGAGCACCCGCTTCGAGCCGGGCCAAGAGCCGGTGAACATGCGGGAGGACCTCACCAGCCGCGTGACAGACCAGGGGCTGGAGTTCGTCCGTGGCACCGAGACGCTGAGGAGGGGAGGCGACGTGGCGCAGGCGAGCCTGGACGGCAACCGGCAGGTGGATCCGTACTCGCTCACGGTCAACGGGCAGCCCGTCAACGACGCCAGCCACCTCACGTCCGAGCAGCGGGATCTGGCCACGGGCGCGCAGGAGGCCATGGTGGGCCAGTTGCAGCGGTTCGCGGGTCCGGAGGGGCCGCGCCCGGCCACCCCCGCGGACAACGCCCAGGCGAGCGCCGCGAGCACGACGTTCGGTACCATGAACAACGTCCTGGGCCTGCCCAAGACGGCGCTCGAGGCCATGGATCGGACCACGGCCCTCAACGGGCTGAAGTTCGGCACCAACCCGATCGGGCTGGCGGCGCAGGTGACCAGCACGATCTCCAACGTGCAGTCCCTCGCCCAGAACGTGCGCGAGGGCAACTCCGAGAAGGTGCTGCGCGATTCGCTCGCACTGGGGGGCAACGCCCTGGGGACGGCCGACTGGGCGAACAACACCGTCCGGACCGCGCGGACGCTGGCCAACCCACAGGCCATGGCCGCTGAGTCGGCCGACTATTTCGCGGGGAAGCTGGGGGGCTTGAGGGGGGCCAGCCAGTTTGCATCCCGCTGGCTGGGGTTCGCGGGCGCGGGCCTGAGCGCGGTCACCGGCGCCATGGATTACGCGAACGCGGGCCATGATGGCTACAAGCAGGCGCAGGCCTTGATTGGCGTCGGCGCGGGTGTCATTGGCCTGGGGATCGCCGCCGGAGCGGCCACGGGCAGCATTGTCCCCGGGCCCGGCACCGTGGTGGGCGCCGTCGTCGGGCTCGGGGCGGGCATCGCGTCGTGGGCTGTGGGCCGGTACGCCAAGACGGACATCCCAGACCTGCTCACCTCGCCTCGCTAGTCCTCTTCACCTCTGCGGGGTGGGCCGCTCTTCCGGGCGGCCTGCTCCGCGGCAGCACTTCCAGACACTTCCTTCATGGCACCTCAGACGCTCCGCCACGGCGAATACTCGGTGATGCTCCCCTCCGGCTGGTCCGACGGCAGCTTCATTGTCGCCCACGGGCCTATGGATCGAGGCTTTCGTACCAATCTGGCCATCACGCCCCAGACCCTTCCCGAGACGGTGACGCTCGAGTCCTACGTGGCGGACATGAAGGATTCGATGGCGCGCACCCTGGAGCAGTACGTGGTGCACAAGGAGGGGCCGGCCCGCTTCGGCAGCCTCTCCGGCCACCTGCGGGAGCACTCGTTCCTGGCGGAGGGAGTGAAGATCGGCCAATACCAGCTGTGCGTGGTCACCAAGGGGCTGGCCCGTGTCTTCACCTACTCGGTCCGCGCGGAGAAGCTCTCGGCGAGCCGCTCCACCGCCGAGGCGCTGTTCTCGGGCATCCAGATTCAGGCGGCCGAGCTCAAGGGTGGGGGCACCTTCAAGCTCCCCATCTGAGCTGGTAGTCTGAGGGCCTCTGCCCATGGCGAAGATCGGCTCGTCGCTTCCACCCGGAGTGCCTCTGCCGAGGCCTGCGGCCTCGCCCAGGCCCGCGGCGCCCGTCAGCCCTCCGTCGGCTCCAGCTTCCTCCGCACCGGCCGCTCCCGCCCCGGCGGCGCCCGAGCCTCATGGCGCTCCGGCCCCGCAGGCCGCGGGCACACCGGCGCCCGTCAATGCGCGGCAGGTGGCCCAGCAGTTCGGCTCGGCCTTCGTCTCCGCAGGCAAGCTCGCGGGCCAGCTCGTGCGCGGCCTGGTGGATTCCGCCTCGCAGCCCGCCGCGCGTGAGGCCCCCGCCCGGCGCAAGGAGACCGTTCGGAGCGAGTCGTCGGAGTCCTCGCACGAGCCGGGCAGCCTGGAGGCGGGTGAACTCTCCGACAGCCCTACCTCCGCGAAGACCTTGCTGGCGGGAACCTTGGGTGCGGCCTTCGCGGCGCTCAAGCGCGCCAGCCTGCGCAAGGCCCGGAAGCGTCTGCGCAAGCAGGCCTCGGCCTCGTCCGTGCTCGCGGCGAGCCGGAGGCATCCGGATGATGAGCTGGACTCGCTCGAGACCGCCTCGGTGCGCACCTACCTGCACGGCGATGATCCCGAGGAGTCTCAGTACGATCAGGCGCGGAACAAGGCGCTCTTCATCGAGCACCTGGAGCGCCAGGGCGAGCCTCCCGTGAGCCTGATGCGTCACCTCAACCTGCAGCTCGGCCCGGAGCGCGGAGAGGCGTTCCGGCGGCTGTTCTCGGAGCAGGTCCGCCCCCAAGTTGAAGCGCTCGCGGACAAGGTCGGCGCGTGCACCTCCGAGGAGCGCCAGAAGATCGCCGCGCTCGTCTCGCGCACGGCCATCCAAGTGGGTCCCAACAGCGCGGAGGCCTTCGAGAAGCTGCTGGTCTCGGCGGGAGCAGGGGAGGCCGAGGCCCTGGCGAGCGCCGGTGTGAGCGCCGTGGGGCGAGCCGCTGGGCTCGAGCAGGCGCTGCGGGTCGGGGTCAGCCTCACCTACCGCCACGCGGTCATCGAGCGCTCTCAGTCGTGGCTGGGCACCCTGGGGCGGGAGTGGCTCGGCCTCGGGGTGGAGCGAGAGGCCGTCATCAGGGCGCTGCTCCGGTCCGGCGAGCTGCTCGCGCCGCTCTCCCTGCGGCTGATGGCGCAGACGTTCATCTCCGGGCTCCTCCAGTCCGAGGGCCCCCACAAGGCGGGGGCGCTGGCTGCCAGCGTGGCCCAGGAGCTCGCTCACGCTCCTCGAGGGGCCGCCTGGGGCGTGCAGCTCGCTGCCGCGCTCGCGCTTCAGGGAGACAGCGCCGGAGCCCGGGAGCTGGCGGAGGCCCTCACGGGAGCCCTGCGCGAGGCCCGGCAGCGCTGCGTCCCGGGCTTCGCGCGGCTGCGGCACCTGCAGAGCCTCTATGATCCGGAGCCGGAGGAGAGCGCCGCGTGGGAAGCGTTCGAGCGGGCCTCCGAGCCGCTCGTGGAGATGTTGATCGCGTGCATGCACGTGGCCGTGCTGCGAGGCGTGCTGCGGCCGCTCTGCCCGGAGCTGAACGACGAGGCCCTGGTCTGTCTGGGGAGCCTGGATGTGGTGGGGGCCACCCATGCGGGCCAGTCCTTGCTGCGGCAGGCCCTGCACGCCCAGGCGCACGGGGAGCCCTCGCTGCTGTCGCTCATCCCTCCTGAGGCGGTCTCGCTCTCTCAGCCCGGAGTCCTGGGGCAGCTCGCCGCGAGCGGGTTGTTCACGGGGCACTACCAGTTCGGAGGCGTGGGCTATCTCCAGCGCGTGGCCTGCCGGACGGCCCGAGCGCTGGCGGGGACGGTCATCGCGCGCACCCAGAAAGGAGATGCCCTGGGGGCGCGGACGCTGCTCCGCGTGGGGATCCGCCGGAATGCCGTGCTCTGGGGGCTCACCCCCGAAGGCGCGAAGCGGACGGTGGAGCTGCTGGAGCCGCTGCGCGCGAAGCCGAACCCCGCGCAGGTGCAGCGCACCATGGTGGAACTCGAGAAGCTGTGGCGGGAGCACGCCACTGCGGAGAGCCACGGCACGCCCGAGAGCCTGCGCGTCCTGGTAGCCGGCCTGGGGCAGCGCGAGCCCCGGGTGATCACCCGCAAGGACGGGCGGTTGGTGACGATGGACCTCACCACCGCGGATGTGGTGGCGAGCCAGGCCATGCAGAGCCGCGACCGCGAGTCGACGTAGGCCCCGACGAAGGACCCCGCTGGAACCCCTCGCTGTTTTGCCGTATGTGTAGAGCCGCTCGATTCACTGCCCGAGCGCCTCGATCCCTTGCATGACATGACAGGCGAACCTCCTCCCCGGCCGCGACGTTCTTCTGCTCTCGCCAGCGCCTTCCTGGCCCTGGTGGCTCTGATGGAACTGACGGCCTGTGGCCAGAAGGAGGGTTCCGGGCTCGAACGCGTGCAGCGTGCCGGTGTGCTGCGCTGGGGCGCCGATGCGCAAGGCGGCGAGCCCTATGCCATGGAGGATCCCGAGCACCCCGGCCAGTACCGGGGTTTCGAGGTGGAACTGGCCGATGCCCTCGCCCGCGAGCTGGGCGTGCGCGCCGAGTTCGTCCAGAACGACTGGTCCAGCCTCATCCCCACGCTTGAGCGCGGTGGCTCGTTCGACGTCGCCCTGAACGGCATCGAAGTGACTCCCGCCCGCACCGGCCGCGTCCTCTTCACGCGCCCGTATTACCTCTTCCAGCTCCGGCTCATGGTGCGGCAGGGCGACTCCAGCATCACCGGCCTGGAGGCGCTGCGCGGGCTGCGCGTGGGCACGCTCTCCAACTCCCAGGCTTGGGAGATGCTCTTGCGCACCGGCGCCCAGGCTGTCCCCTACGAGGGCGTCCAGGAGCCCTATATCGATCTGGAGCAAGGCCGCCTGGATGCCGTGCTCATGGACGACATCATCGCCCAACAATACGGGATGACGCGCCCCGGCCTGCGCGTGGTGGGCGACGTGGGCGAGGGCTACTACGCCATCGCCGTGCGCCCCGGCGAGGACGACCTGCGTCAGGCGTTGGATGATGCGCTGGGCCGCATCGCTCGCTCCGGCGAGCTCCGGGAGATCCTCCGCCGCTGGAACATCGACAACGCCGCCGAGCAGCGCATGGTGGAGTGGACCGAGGCCCAGTCCCGTGAGCTGTTCTCGCAGACCGTCACCGCCCACATGGGCTGGAGCCAGATCCTCCTCTTCCTACAGGCCGCGCTCGTCACGCTGCTCGTGTCCGTGGGCGCCATGGTGCTCGCCATTCCCCTGGGCATGCTGCTGGCCCTGGGGCGTCTCTACGGGCCTCGCTGGCTGGGGGGCCTCACCACCGCCTACGTCGAGCTGCTCCGGGGCACCCCCGTGTTGCTCCAGCTCTATGTCCTGTATTACGGCCTCGCAGCCGTGCTGAGGCTGGACCCCCTGAGTGCCGCCATCCTGGGGTTGGGGCTCAACTACGCCGCTTACGAAGCCGAGGTGTACCGCGCGGGCATCCTGGCCGTGCCCAAGGGCCAGCTGGAGGCTGCGCTCGCGCTGGGCATGCCTACCCCCCTGGCGCTCAGGCGGGTGGTGATCCCCCAGGCCTTCCGGGTGGCCTTGCCTGGAGTGACGAATGACTTCATTGCATTGCTGAAGGACAGCTCGCTGGTGTCGGTGATCTCGGTGGTGGAGCTGACCAAGCGCATGACGATCACCGCGGTGGATGTGCGGAGTTGGTTGTTGCCAGGCGCGCTGTGCGCGGCGCTCTACCTGGCGATGAGCTACCCCTTGTCCCGCCTCGCGCGCACGCTCGAGGCGAAGCTGGAGCGGGCATGATCGAGGTTCGAGAGCTGACCAAGCGGTACGCGGATCGCACCGTCCTCAACGGCATCAGCGCCACCTTCGAGAAGGGCGAGGCGGTGGCCCTCCTGGGCCCCTCCGGCGGCGGCAAGAGCACCCTGCTGCGCTGCCTCAATGGCCTGGAGTCCTTCGATACCGGCTCGGTGAAGGTGGGTGACTGCGTGCTCGAGCCCGGCCATGCCCGCGCCCAGTCGGCCCAGCTCTGGGGCGTGCGGCGGCGCGTGGGCTTCGTCTTTCAGCAGTGGCACCTGTTCGCGCACCGCACCACGCTCGGCAACGTCATCGAGGCGCCCGTTCACGTGAAGGGCCAGAGCGTGAAGGAAGCGACCGAGCGGGCGAAGGCGCTCCTGGCCAAGGTGGGCATGTCCCACCGCGAGGGCGCCTACCCCTCGGAGCTGTCCGGCGGCGAGCAGCAGCGCGTGGCCATCGCCCGCGCCCTGGCCATGGATCCCGAGGTGCTCCTCCTGGACGAGCCCACCAGCGCGCTGGACCCGGAGCGGGTGGGGGAGCTGGTGGCGCTCCTGGAGCAGCTTCGCTCCGAGGGGCTCACCATCGTCACGGTGACTCACGAGATGCGCTTCGCCCAGGAGCTGGCCTCGCGCGTCCTGGTGCTGCACGGCGGGAACATCATCGAGGAGGGGACGCCGGGCCGCGTCCTCACCCACCCCCGGCACGAGCGGACCCGGGCCTTCCTGGGGCTCGGGCCCGCCATCGCGAGCTGAGGCGGAGTGGGGCGGCGGGCCTACTGCGCCGACAGCACCGAGGCCAGCCGCCGCATGCCCTCTTCAATCAGCTCGGGCGGGCGGTTGGAGTAGTTCAGGCGGATGCACTCGGCCCTCGGGTTCGCCGCGAAGAACGGGCTGCCCGGCACGAACGCCACCCGCTGCTCGATGGCGCGGGGCAGCAGTTCCTCGCCCCGCATGCCCTTGGGCAGCTCCACCCACAGGAACATGCCGCCGTCCGGGTGCGTCCACTTCGTGCCCTCGGGCATGGACGTCTCCAGCGCCGTCAGCATCGTCTGGCAGCGCTGCCCGTACACCGCCCTCAGCCGCAGCAGGTGCGCGTCGTAGTCGAACGTCTTCAGCAGCCGCGCCGTGGCCCGCTGCGCCAGCGTCGCCGTGTGCAGGTCCGTGGACTGCTTCACGATGGTGAGGCTGCGCATCATCTCCCGCGAGCCCACCGCCCAGCCGATCCGCAGCCCCGGCGCCAGCGTCTTCGAGAACGTGCCGAGCTGCACCACCACGCCTGTGTCATCCAGCGAGGCCAGCGAGGGCAGGGCCTCGCCCCGGAAGCGCAGCTCGCCGTAGGGATTGTCCTCGAGGATGAGCACCCCGTGCCGCTGCGCGAAGCGCACCAGCGCGTGCCGCCGTGCCAGGGACAGGGTGGTCCCCTTCGGATTGTGGAAGTTCGGGACGAGGTAGATGAGCTTCGGGCGGCACCGGCTGGCCAGCTCCTCCAGCTCGTCCACCTTCATGCCCTCGTCGTCGCTGCCCACGCACTCGATGCGGGCCTGGTAGCCGTCGAAGTTCTGCAGCGCCGCCAGGTAGCTGGGGTTCTCAACCACGACGACGTCGCCCGGGTCCAACATCACCTTGGCCACCAGGTCGATGCCCTGCTGAGAGCCCGCCGTGGTGATGACCTGCTCGATGGTCGCGCGCTGACCGCGCTGGGCCAGGTGCGCGCAGATCCACTCACGCAGAGGGCCGTAGCCCTCCGTGGTGCTGTACTGCATGGCCGCGGGGCCCTCGTTGGCGAACACCTCGGCGTGTGCCTGGGCAATGGCCTCCACCGGGAACAGCTCCGGCGCCGGCAGCCCGCCTGCGAACGAGAGAATCTCCGGGCGCTCGGCCACCTTGAGAATTTCGCGCACCGCCGAGGTCTTCATGCGCGACATGCGCTGGGCCAGCCGCAGGGAGACGGGGGTGGGCGCAACCATCGCGCTGCTCATCATGGACATGGTCAGTCTCCTCTCAGGTGCTCGGGGGAGACGTGAACGTGCGTCTCCTCCTTGATGGAAGTCAGAACAATGGTGGTGTGAGTCCGGGTGACGCCCTCGATGGTGCGCAGCGTCTCCACGAGGAGCTGATCCAGGCTCTTCGTGTTCGACGTCTTCACCTTGAGGAGGTAGGAGTCCTGGCCGGCCACGCGGTGGGCCTCGAGGATCTCCGGCAGCTCCAAGACCTTCTTGGAGAAGTTTTCGAAATACTTCGGGTGCTCGATGGTCACCCCGATGAAGGCGGTGATGTCCTTGCCGAGCTTGGTGGCATCCACCTGGGCCGTGTAGCCGGTGATGACGCCGTTGCTCTCGAGCTTGCGGATGCGCTCGGCGGTGGCTGGCTGGGACAGGTTGATCGCCCGGGCGATCTCAAGCTGAGTCGCCCGCCCGTCCTTCTGCAGCATGTCCACGATGCGGTAATCGGTGGTATCCATCGCCGGAAACCTTATTTTTATAGGTGCCCGAGGTCTACGGCATATAACCTATATGTGGCGTTCAAAGTTTTCAAGGGGTAGGGAAATGGAGCATCCCTGCTCGGTAGAGGGCTCGCACGCCTGCCCAGGACGGCCAACGGTCAGAAGAGGCTGTCGAGATCGGTGTCGAAGAGCGCATCGAGCAAGGTGGGCTCCTTCCGCCAGTCGACTCCGTCGACGCGGAGGCCGGGTACGGAGACGTTGGCGAACCGGAGCGGGAACGCCTGATAGCCCAAGACGCGCTCGACCAAGGCTGAGAGTGCGGCGGCTTGAGGTTTGACCTCTTCGGGGAGCTCCAAGAAGACGTGACGTTCCTGGGAGTCCTTGTCCACCACCACCTCCGTGGTGCAGTAGACGAGGTAAAGGGGGGCGAGAACGCTGACGGCTGCCGCGACAATCGTGAGGTGACGAGCACCCTCAGGCAGTGGCCGCCAGATGTACACGCAGCACCTGCGGCAACTGGCGGCCCAGGGCTGAGTGCAGTCGCCGTAGCGTGGAAACACACTGCGCATCTCCTGGAAGAGCGTCTTCCACTCAGGCCAGGCCATGGCTTTGTCCCAGGCTTCGAGAAAGCGCGCGTACTCGGGGGTCCGTTGATGCGGTAGCAACCCGTCCTGCCCGTACTCATCGGAAGTGACGGGATATCCCTCGGGATAGAAGCGCCGCGCAACCTCCACCAAGCTTGCTTCTGTCAGGTCCATCATGGAGTGGGTTCCTCTCCAAGCCTGATACCAAAAGGGACCGTTTCGATGCCTGCGGTCCTGCATTCTCCGACCTGAGCGCCCGCGTACTTGGCTTTCAACATCGCGTCGTACGTTGTTTTGAAGTCCCTGCACAAGACGGCAAGCATCTCCCCAGGGTGTGCACGAGATAAGACGTCGCGGACAGCCCGGTTGGCCATGGAGGCGGCGGCGAATTGAGCTTCTTCCTGCGGAATGAGGCCTTGTTTCTCGTTCCGCAGGGGCAGGCCTACCTCGAACTTGCAGACCGACCTGGCCTCCGAGGTTCCATGCTTGAGCAGGGCATGGATGCAGACCGCACGCCACCCCCCAGAGGGCACGTGCGGGTCATCATCCGGAACGATCTCCCGAAAGCGGAAGTACTCGGGGGTGATGACGCCCACGACAGGGTTGGGCCCTTGCTGCTTGCTGCTTGCGCAGCCCATTCCTCCGCACACTGCCACCATGCTCAGCAAGAGCGCGGCCCATAGGTGATGGTGGCTGTTCGGGGGCATGTGCTCTGTTCCTTTCCTGGAGGAACTACTCGAACTTGCCGTGTCTGCCTGCTCCCTGGGCGAAGCGCTGGGCTCCGGAAAGAGACTCGGTCTCCAGTACCTGGACGCCACGGAGAAATTCCTGCCGGAGCGCGGCCTCCAGCGGCAGCGAGGCCTGCTCGTAGGCGGAGCGGCGGTCCGCGTTCATGCAGGCCTGTGGGAAGGCCGCGAGCTCCCTCGCCAGCGCCTCGGCCGCCGCTCGGGTTTGGCCCTTGGGCACCACCCGATTCACCAGCCCCATGCCCAGCGCCTCCTGCGCGGACACCGGCCGCCCCGTCAGGATCAGGTCCAGCGCCCGTGACAGGCCGATCAGCCGGGGCAGCCGCACCGTCCCACCGTCAATCAGTGGCACGCCCCAGCGTCGGCAGAAGACGCCCAGCACCGCGTCCTCCTCTGCCACCCGGAGATCACACCAGAGCGCCAGCTCCAAGCCCCCCGCCACCGCGTGCCCTGTCACCGCTGCGATCACCGGCTTGCTCAGCAGCATCCGCGAGGGGCCCATGGGCCCGTCTCCCTCTGGGGCCAGGTGCGGCAGCCGCCCCTCGGCCACGGCCTTCAGGTCCGCGCCCGCGCAGAACGTGCCTCCCTCTCCGTAGAACACCCCCACCTTCGCGTCCGGATCCGCGTCGAACGCCTCGAAGGCCTCCACCAGCGCTCTCGCCGTGGGGCCATCCACGGCGTTGCGCACCTCGGGGCGGTGGAGGATGACGGTGGTGACGGGGCCGCTCTTCTCGATCTGGACACTCATGCGCGCGCAGCCTCGCATGGGCCCCGATGGGGCGGAACCGCCGTCTCCCCCGCAGAAAACAACCCCCGCCACTGCCGCGAGCCCCCTCTCGAAGAGGCACTCGCGGCGGGGCAGGGGTTGGGTGCTTCAGGCTCTGGGCTCGGTGCGGATTAGCCGCCGAGCGCCATGTTGATCAGACCCGCCACCGCGCTCATGCCCGGGTCCTCGTTGTTGTACCCGTTCTGCGGCTCGTAGATGCGCACGCGCTGGTTGTCCGCGATCCACCGCTTCAGGAACACGTCCATCGGCACGAACTCGCTGTTGCACTTCCAGCTCTGCCAAGGCGAATCGATGTACTCGTACCAGCGCTTCTTCTCCATCCGCTGGCACGCGTGCGCGCCAATGAACGTGATCACCGTGCTGCAGTGGCTCGCGTTGATGGGCCGGTGGTGCGGGATGAAGTAGCTGAAGTTGTTGTACAGGTTCAGCTCCGCCACCAGCCGGTCCTGATCCTGCTTCCAGTAGTTGTGCACCGACGCCTCGTCGTTCGGCGTCTTGAAGCGCTCGTACGAGAAGCGCGAGTAGTTGTAGTCCTGCGTGTAGCCCGTGTACGCCAGCTGGTCGTTCGGGAACTCCTGCGCCACCATCCGGTTGATGCTGCCGAAGTTGTTCTGATCGAACGTCCCCGGCAGCTGCGCGAACACCGAGTTCATGTTCCACGACTGGCGGATCTGCGTGTGCAGCCCGCGCGACAAGTCATTCACGTTCGCCGCCAGGAAGATGGGGCCCGAGTCGTTCAGTAGGTAGCCGCGCGCCGGGTTGATGATGCGGCGCACGAAGTAGTACGACGAGGAGGTCGCCGCGCCGCCCGCGCTGTAGCCCGTCACCAGCAGCTTCTGCACCGACGGGAACTGCGTCTTCGCGTAGTTCGCCGCCGCAATCGTGTTCGCATACCCGTTGTGGCGCCACACCAGCGGCGGGTTGGCCCCCGTTTGGTCCACGTACGTGGCCGTGTTGTTGCCCACGTGCACGTCGCCCGTGCAGTACGGCATGTAGACGATGTTCCAGTCCTTGGTGACCAGCTCGCGCTTGTCGCGCAGCGGCAGGCCCGGGTCCGCCCCGTTCACGATGGGCGATACGTACTTCGCCGTGAACTGGGTGATGTAGTCGTCGCTGATGCCGTTCGGGTTCGCCGCGCCCAGCACGCCCGCACGGCCGCTACACGTGTCGTAGTCCCAGCACGCACCGCCACCTTCGAACAGGAACAGCAGGTTGGGCGAGCTCGTCTTGCGGATCCAGAACTTGTACTGCGAGCCGTTGCCGCACACCGTTCCCGGCAGGGCCACCTTCTGCCAGGCATAGTTGTTACCGCCGTCCACCAACACGTCGATGATGGCCGGCAGCAGCACTTCGGCGCGTGCCGCCGCGGGCACCAGCATCAGGGCCAGCAGCCCTGGAAAGAGAAGTCGCTTCATTCGGATTCCTCCGGGTTCGGGGGAGTTGCGTGGTACACCGGGAGTGAACAGAAAGTCCAGAACCCGAGGAAGTCGTTAGAAAACCGACAATGCCCTCCAAGTCAGGCTGGAAGATCCCTCTGTTGGTTGGTGTGGCCGCTGTGCTCGTCGCGGCCGTGTTCGCATGGCTCGTTCGCGGGGAGGAGTCTCCGCCTGTGGAGACTTCCGAGCGTCCCGTGGCGGCGGCGCCGAGCGCTCCTGCTCCGGTTCCCCCCGTGCCGACGCCCCAGGCTCCGCCGGGGCCGCCTCCGGGAGAGGCGCTCGACAAGCTGCTGCAGCGTCCGGTGGACGAGTCCTCCGAGCAGCCGCCCACCGACTATCCCGTGAACATGGACGAGCTCCGGGCCAAGACGCCCGGCAACCTGTACTGGGAGCTCGAGGCCCCCACGAAGGATCCGGAGGTCCTCCAGAAGCGAGCCGAGACGCTCCGGAAGTGGAACGAGGTCTTCGGCAAGGTGCAGGCCGGTGATGCCTCCGAGGAGGAGATCCACCGCTACTTCGACTACCGCCGGAAGGCCTCCGAGGACGCCATCGCCATCGCTCAGCGGATGCTCACCGACTACGGCGACAAGCTCCCCGATCGCGACAAGGGCCTGCTGGACCTCAGCATCCGCATGCACCAGGATCGGCTCAAGGAGGTGCCTCGCCAGACGGACGAGGCGCTCGCGCGCAAGCAGCTCCAGGACAAGCGCCGCGAAGAGTGGATCCGCAACGGTAAGAAGGTGCCCTGAGGCTCGGCCTGCCCTCGAAAGGGGTAAGGTGTGCGCCCATGAACCGGCTCCTCTCCGTTCGTGCCCTGGCCCTGCTGTGCGTCGCGCTCGTCTCCTGCGCGACGCCGTCGTCCTCGCGCCCCTCCGCGGAAGCGGCTCCGGCTTCGGGCTGGCAGCTCGAGTGGGCCCGGGGCGCCGTCTTCTATGAAGTCTTCGTCCGCAGCTTCGCCGACTCGAACGGCGATGGCGTGGGCGACTTCAACGGGCTCACCTCCAAGCTGGACTACCTGAAGGGGCTCGGCGTCGAGGCGCTGTGGCTCATGCCCATGTTCGAGTCCCCCAGCTACCACGGCTATGACGTGGTGGATTACGAGAAGGTCGACTCCGAGTACGGCACACAGGAGGACTTCGATCGGCTCGTGCGAGAGGCCCACCAGCGCGGCATTCGCATCGTCATCGACTTCGTCCTCAACCACACCAGCGCCCAGCACCCGTGGTTCGTGGAGTCCGCGTCCTCGCCCCAGTCTCCCAAGCGTGACTGGTACGTGTGGCGCCAGGACAACCCGGGCTGGAAGCAGCCGTGGGGCGACGGGCCCGTGTGGCACGAGAAGAACGGCGCCTACTACTACGGCATCTTCTGGAGCGGCATGCCGGACCTCAACTACCGCAACCCCGAGGTCCGCGCCGAGGTGAAGCGCCTGGCCTCGCTCTGGCTGGCTCGCGGCGTGGACGGCTTCCGGCTGGATGCCGCCCGCCACATGGTCGAGCGAGGCCCCGGCGAGGAGCAGAACGACACCCCGGAGACTCACGACTTCTGGAAGGAGTTCTCCGCCCATGTGCGCAGCGTCCGCCCCGATGCGCTCCTCGTGGGCGAGGTGTGGAGCGACTCGAAGGACATCCTTCCGTACTACGGCTCGACGGAGAAGGTACGCGGCGGCGATGAGCTGCCCATGCTGTTCTACTTCCCGGTGGCCGAGGCCATCCTGGACTCGCTCCAGTATGGCGATGCGGCGAGGCTGCATGCCCGCATCGAGGAGTTCAGCACCGCGTTTCCTTCCGGTGCGCTCACCGCGCCGTTCCTCGCCAACCACGATCAGGTGCGCGTGGCCACCCGGCTCGAGGGACAGGAGGGACGCATCCGCGTGGCTCCGGCGGTGCTGCTGACGCTGCCGGGTACTCCCTTCCTCTATTACGGCGAGGAGCTCGGGATGCCCAACGGCCCCGTGGAGGGGCGCGATCGGGATCCGGCCAAGCGCCTCCCGCTGCCCTGGGATGGCACGGAGAAGGCTGGCTTCACCACCGGCAAGCCGTGGGCGCCGTTCGTCGCGGGCTGGCAGCAGCGCAACGTGGCGGCCCAGCTCGCCGATCCGGGCTCGCTGCTGCAGCGCTACCGGAAGCTCATCCAACTGCGCCATGACTCTCCCGCGCTGCGCGTGGGGACGCTCAAGCCGCTGCCTCGGAGCGATGCGGCGCCCGCTGTGGTGGCCTACCTCCGTGAGGCTCCGGGCGAGCGCGTGCTCGTGGTCCACAACCTGGGCGCCTCGCCCGCCACCGTGAGCCAGGTGCTGCCCGGTGCTCCCCTGGATCCGCTCTTCGTGGATCCGCAGGTGCAGGCGGGCGCCGAGGCCAGCACGTCCAACTCGTGGCAGTTCGTGGTTCCGGCGTACTCCAGCGGTGTCTGGCGGCTGCGGTAGCGGGACCTTCGCGGGAGGCACCCGGGCAAGCAGAAGGCGCATCTGCCCGGGCTTCCCTGTGGTCAGGCTATCCTCGCTCCAGGCGCTCGAGAACCTGGGTGACCCGCGCGCTCGTCGACCCGTGGACGGTGAGGACTTCCACCCCCAGCTCCCATGGGTCGTCGAGCAGCATCCAGGCGAGCTTCTCGTCCACCGTCGCCCTCATCTCGGGATCTTCGTGTGCAGAGAGCGGGATGCGGTCGCGCTCCTCGATGGGCACGAAGACGACGAGATCCAGGGTCTGAAGGGTGGAACGGACCCGGGCAAGCCACTCCTCCGGGTCGAAGGAATCGGAGTCCTCGTGAGTCAGGAGGTATCCCAGAAAGTCGATGGGGCACCGATCAAACAGAACGTCTCGCGCAGCCTCCGCGTCTTCGAGCAACTCCATCGAGCGGCGAAGTTGTTCGAGGAAGTCTTCCAAGCTCGGTGGGGAAGCGAACTCGTAACCCTCCTCTTCGAGGAGGTGGTACGGCTCTTCGACGACCTGATAGCCCACGAGCCGGTCCCCGAGCTCTTCAAGGAGCGTCGACTTTCCCACTCGGTGCGTGCCAGTCACAGCGATGCGCATGCGTATTCGTCCCTGAGGGCGCCCGGTGGCCAGGGGTCTCCGGCGCGGGGTAGGGTGAGGCCCCATGATCTACCTGCTTGGCGGCTGGCAGAGTGACTTCTCGGCGCACTGGTCGCGCCAGGGCCTGGAACTCGCGGACGCCTTCACCCAGACCGTGCGCAGCGGCTTGGCCGCCACCCGGCTGGAGCCCGAGGAGGTGGAGTGCGGCCACGTGGGCAACTTCGTGGGCGAGCTCTTCGCGGGGCAGGGGCTGCTCGGCGGATTCTTTGGACAGGTGGACCCGGCCTTCGATGGGCTGCCCACCGCGCGCCACGAGGCGGCCTGTGCCTCGGGGAGCGTGGCCCTGCTCGCCGCGGCGGCGGAGCTGGAGGCGGGCCGGTATGAGCTGGCCTGCGTGGTGGGCCTGGAGCAGATGCGCAACGTGCCGGGGCAGCAGGCAGCCCGTAACCTCGGCGCCGCGGCCTGGGCTGGACACGAGTTCACCGACGCTCGCTACCTCTGGCCGCGAGCGTTCTCGGACCTGGCCGACGAGTACGAGCGGCGCCATGGGTTGCGCTACGAGCACCTGATGCGCATCGCGGAGCTCAACTTCGCCAATGCCAAGCGCAATCCCAATGCCCAGACGCGCCAGTGGAGCTTCACCCCGGAGAGCTTCACCGCCCACGACGAGGCCAACCCCGTGGTGGAAGGCAGAACGCGCAAGCAGGACTGTGGCCAGGTGACGGATGGCTCGGCGGTGGTGTTCCTGGCCACGCCTCGGCGTGCCGCTGAGTACGCTGCCCGCCGGGGCCTCTCGCTCGAGCGCCTGCCGCGCATCCGGGGATGGGGACACCGCTCGGCGCCCATCAGCTACGCGGCCAAGGTGCGCGCCAGCGAGGGCCAGCCCTATGTCTTTCCCCAGGTGCGGCGCGCCATCGAGGACGCCCGGACCCGCGCGGGCCTCAAGGACGTGAGCGAATTGCATGTCGTGGAGACCCATGACTGCTTCGCTATGACGGAGTACATGGCCATTGATCACCTGGGCCTCACGGCGCCGGGCGAGTCCTGGAAGGCCATCGAGGACGGCTCCATCGAGCTGAAGGGCCGGCTGCCCATCAACCCCTCGGGAGGGCTCATCGGTCTGGGGCACCCGGTGGGCGCCACGGGTGTGCGCATGGCGCTCGACGCCTTCAAGCAGGTGACGGGAACGGCGGGGGACTATCAGGTGGAGGGCGCCCGGACGTGCCAGACCTTGAACATCGGGGGCTCCACCACCACGACCGTGAGCCTCGTCATCGGTGTGTGAACTGGTCCTGCGCTACCCGGCGGCCACGTCGGTGATCGTGGTGAGCTTCGGCTTGTTGGCCTCCTTCATCACCGAGACCTTCACCTACCTCCGGATGGATCCGCCCAAGGCACGGCTGCGGCTGTACACCTGGACGCTTGCGATGTTAGGCTTGGTGCCGGGAGCCATCTTGGTCCTCAACATCGATCCCACCGCGCTGAGAGTGATGATCCTGATCCTGCTCGTAGGCGTGCTGCTCCTGACTTTCACGCTCGAGCTCGCGCAGATGCAGGGTCCCCAGGTCACCACTCCGGCCAGGCGGCGCGTCGGCACCCTCGGATAGGGACGCTATGCATTCAACAATGACCGAATTGGTTTGGGCCAACCTCTCTGCGGAAGAGTTCGTGGCCAATCTCCAAATGCTGGCCATTCAATCCCCAGCGGCCAACCATCCCCTGCTCCTGGCCATCGAGCGGGGAGAGTTTCACGACATGGGAGCGGCACTCCGAGACCTGCTCTCCCAATACTACTTCTACAGTTACCGGTTTACTCAGTACCTGACCGCGGTCTCCTCGCGGCTGGAGCAACCCCAGCACCGCGCGGCGCTGATGGGCAACCTCTCCGAGGAGATCGGCAAGTTGGATCCTGCTCACGAAGCAGAGCTGCGCCAGGCGGGCATCAACCCCGATGATGTGCGCTACCCGCACCCGCTCCTCTTCCGCCGCTTCCTGGTCGCTGTGGGAATGGACGCGAAGCAGATCCTCGAGAGCAAGCCGGACGTGGCCACCGTGGCGTGGATCGAGACGTTCCATGGGGTCTGCAGCACGGGCTCCCAAGAGCAGGCGGTGGGCGCTCTGGGCGTCGCCACCGAGGGGATTGTCCGCTTCATGTACGCGTACCTGCTCAAGGGCATCCAGAAGGCCTGGCCCGGCTTGAGCATTCGCGATCGCGTCTTCTTCGATCTGCATGCGATGGTGGATGACGATCACGCCAAGGTCCTACGGCAGATCGCCGTGGACCTGGCACAGGGCTTCGAGGGGCGCATGGGGCTGGCGGTGGGAACGTTGAAGGCACTCGACGCACGAAAGAACTTCTTCGATCACATGCACGCCCGTCTTCAGAGGCGCGCAGAGAAGGCTTCCCAGGCTGCTTGAGAGATCCTCTCCAGGAGAGACCCATGGCTCAGTCGAACACGGTGACGCAGGGGGGGGGCTCCGAGTCATTCTCGGACACCTCGAAGAATCGCAACTCACTGACGGTTATCCCGGCGCGGCAGCCAGATGCGGCTTGCCTGCACAAGGCGGTGCGAGGGAGCTCCACCGCGCGGGATTTCTCGGCAGAGCGAGGGCACCCAGTCTTTCCCCTCCGGGCTCCGAGCAAGACGTTGAGTTGCAGCATCGGGGAGCTCGCCCCGGGCGGAAAAACCTCCAACCACCGGCATGCCTATGAAGCGCTGATGTACGTCATCTCGGGGAAGGGCTACTCCCTTATCGAGGGGCAGCGCTTCGACTGGGAGGCTGGGGACTCGCTCTATACGCCGCCGTGGTGCTGGCACCAGCACTGCGCCGCCGAGGACAGTAGCGTCCAGTACATCACCGCTACCAATATGCCGCTGCTTGCCTCCATGGGACAGACGGTGATGCGCGAAGAGGAGGGGTAGCCCCTCCAAGATCAGGCGCGCGATCGCCGCCGCCGTTTATGCACCGGGGACTGTGCGGCTGGAGATGGAGATCCGGTTCCACGCGTTGATGGCGGCGATGGCCAGTGTCAGGTCGGCCAGCTCCTTCTCGGAGAAGTGGGGCTTCACGGCCTCGTAGACGGAGTCCGGCACGTGTCCCTGTGACAGGTGCGTGACGGACTCGGTCCACAGGAACGCCGCCCGCTCGCGCTCGGTGTAGTAGGGGCTCTCGGCCCAGGCATCGAGCCCGTACAGGCGCTGCTCCGTCTCCCCCAAGGACCGTGCATCCTTCCAGTGCATGTCGATGCAGTAGGCGCAGCCGTTGAGCTGTGAGGCGCGCAGTTTGATGAGGTGAAGCAGCGGCTCCTCCAGACCGCACCCGTGCAGGTATTTCTCCAGTCCCAGCAAGGCCTGATAGGCCCCAGGGGCCACTGCGGGAATGTTCATTCGCTGCTTCATGGCTTTCTCCTCTCTGTGGTGGATCTGCTTCCCAGGCTCGCGGCTTCAGCGCGTTGGAGGAGCCTCGTTCCCGGAAGGGGACACGATAGGCTTGCCCTGCTCCATCCGGAACGTGTGCAGGGGGCCGAGCGGGAAGCGGAGGAAGTCGCTCTCATTTTGAGGCTCGTAGATGAGAGTCTGACCACGGTCGCCATTCGCAGCAGGGCCTCGTCGGTTACCGTCTGGTGGAGGGCACCTGCCTGGCCGGAGCTATTCCCGTTGGCCGAGGCGCCCGCCCAGCCATGCGCAGGGCAAGGCACTTGCCGCGAGGCCGAGCGTGTACCAGGCCGGCCCAGCGCCCCACATGGCCACTGCGCCCACGAGGCTCACGCACAGCCCGATGGTGCCCAGCACCAGCGCATGCCACATCGGTCGCGCCGGAGCGAGACGCGCGGTGAGGTAGCAGCCCGCCACGTCGTAGACGAAGCGGTACGAGAAGGCGAACAGGAACAGCGCATTGGACATGGGGGGAGCGTCCATGGACGGGAACACCCCGGACAGATGCATCACCACGTCGGTCGCTGTCGTGACGGCGAAGATCGCGAACAGACCCGCAAGCACGGCACCGATGCGGCGGAGCAGTTGACGCGGGGCGTTGGCATGCGAGGGAGCAGGGGAGGGCTGAAGGGCTTCGGCGGTCACCATGTGAATTCTCCGGGTTGAGGCGCCCTCATTGGCGCTTTCAACCCCAGGTCGGAGCCGTGTCGTTTTTCTCGACATCGTCCGCTCCGATTTTTTTTGCCCTGGAGGGGACAAGCGCTCGGGTGCAATAAACGCCGGATGCCCCTCCTCGACTTCTCCACCCCAGCAGCGCGGCGGGACCCCTATCCGCTCTACCGCCAGCTCCAGGAGACCGAGCCCGCGTACTTCAGCGAAGCGTGGAACGCGTGGCTGCTCACGCGCTACGCCGACGCGGAGAGCGCGTTCAAGGATCGGCGGCTGTCGGCGAACCGCAGCTCGGGCTACGCGGCGAAGCTGCCGGACGCAGTGAAGGAGAAGCTCAAGCCGCTCATCGACAACCTCTCGCGCTGGACGCTGTTGCTGGATCCGCCGGACCACACGCGGCTGCGTGGGCTGATCAGCAAGGCCTTCACCCCCCGCGCGGTGGAGGCGATGCGCCCGCGCATCCAGTCGCTGGTGAGCGAACTGCTCGACCGCCACAGCGCGAGCGAGCACCTCGACGTCATCGCGGACCTGGCGTATCCGCTGCCGACCATCGTCATCGCCGACATGCTGGGCGTGCCGGCGCAGGACTCCCATCTGCTCAAGGGCTGGTCGGACGCCATCGCGTCGTTCATGGGCGCGAGCCAGCTCGGGCCGGAGATCGCCGGCCGAGCGGTGCGGGCAGTGGTCGAGATGGAGGGCTACCTCCGCATCGTGATGGAGGAGCACCGGCGCGCACCGAAGCCGAACCTGATGTCCCAACTGCTCGCAGTGAGGGATGAGGGCGAGAGCCTCTCGGAGGCGGAGCTGTTAGCGACCTGCGTGACCCTCCTGTTCGGCGGCCACGAGACGACCACCAACCTCATTGGCAACGCGGTCATCGCGCTCGCGCGGCACCCGGAGCAGTACCGGCTGTTGCGCGCGTCGCCGGAGCGGGTGCCGGCCGCGATCGAAGAGGTGCTGCGCTACGACAGCCCGGTGCAGCGCATGGGCCGCGTGGCGTTGGAGGATGTCGAGTACCACGGCCGCACGGTGCGGAAGGGCGACCGCGTCTTCATGGTGATGGGCGCGTGCAACCGCGACCCGCTCCAGTTCTCGGAGCCAGATCGCTTCGACATCACGCGCCGCGAGAACCGGCACCTGTCGCTCGGCTATGGCATCCACTTCTGTTTGGGCGCGGCGTTGGGAAGGTTGGAAGGGCAGATCGCGCTCGCGGCGATGGTGGAGCGGCTGCCGGAACTCCACGTCGACGAGGCGAAGCTGCAGTGGATCGACAACCTCACCATCCGGGGCGTGACGTCGCTCCCGCTGCGATGGACGGGCGGGAAGGGGACGTAGCCGTCACGCGCGCGGCTGCAGGCCAGCGGAGACCGTCTCCAGCCGCACGCGCCCGTCCTTGAGCTCCACCACGGCATGGCCGTCAGGCGCGTCCGGGAGGTTGACGTGGAAGGTGCCGCGGTACCAGGGGGCCCGGCCCTCGCCAGCCGGAGGCATCGGAAGGCGTGCCCGGAGATCCTCGGGGAGCGCTGCCGCGGCTGCTGCAAGGCGAGCCTCGGCCTCGGCGGGCTCGCGGACCGCGAAGTCGTCCCACACGCATCCGTAGGGCGAACCCATAAACCGGACAGCGCTCCACCGAGACCCAGGCGCCCATCGGCTACACGTGGGCCGACTGCGTGGAAGCCCTCGTGACGGAGCACGGAAGCGCGCGGAGGCCGCGGCGCGCCCACACCTGGAGAGCGCCCGAAGCGTTCTGGACTCAGCCCGAGCGGAGCTGGACCCAGCGGACGCTGCGTGCTTCCAGGCTCGCCTGATCGATCACGAGGCCTTCGATGCCAACCGGCGGGGCGACTTCTCCCGAGCGCTCGCGCTGTATCGCTCCCTGCCAGTCGAGGACGTGCATTCCTTTGCCAGCTATCGCCGAGACGCTGGGCTGGCGTTCGGTCTCCATCGTCAAGGTGCCCGCGAGGAGGCGCTCAGGATGGCGCAGCGTGCCTGCGAGCATGCGGGCGACGGTGGGTACGTGCGCCTGCGGGTGATGGGCCTGCTGATGGTCGCGCGCATCCAGGGGACACCGGCCTCTGCGAGCACGCTGGCCCGCGCCGCGGCCATCGCGAAGCGGCTCGAGGACCCCGAGTTGTGGGTCCGGGTCGAGCGTGCGCAAGGCCGTTGAGGAACTCCTGCCCCCTCCCCGTGCCACAGTGAGGGGGCAGGCTGCTTCCGTCTTCTTCGCTACCAGGGGCAGTTGACGACATTCACGGTGCGCGTGACGGGCGGAGCGCTGTTACCGCCGCTGTCCGTCAGCGTGTACGTCACCGTGTACGTGCCCACCGCCCAGCCATTCACCTCGCCGGTGTGCCACACCTGCGGCGTGAGGTTCCCGTAGCACGCGTCCGTCGCCTGCACGCCGGGATCCACCCACTGGCTGCCACACGTGTGCGTCATGATGGCCGGGCCAATGAGCGTGAGCGTCGGGGCCGTCCGGTCGTCTACGATCACCGTCCGCGTCGCGAACGCCTGGCCACCGTTGGTACCCCACGCGGCGTACGAGACCGAGTAGGTGCCCTCCTGGCTCAGGTTGGGCCCCGGCCCGCTCGAGTCATTGCCCGTGTTGTACCCGTGCACCGTCAAAGGGTTGCCGCACCCGTCGAACGCGAGGGCGCCCGCATCGCTGTAGGTGCCCGAGCCGCACTCCAGCACCAGCTCCGCCGAGCCCTGGATCTCCAGGCTGAGCTCCCCCGTCGTGCACTCCGGGAGATCCGTCACGCGCCGCAGGAAGGTTCGGGCCATCCCGCTCGCGTCAGGTCCGTAGTAGCTCGTCAGGAACCGGCCCGGAGCCACCGCGGCGATTCCTCCACGCTCCAGACCTGTGCCCATCGTCAGGTTGGAGAGTTCCACCTCCGCGGAGGTGGCCACCGTCCCCTGCGTTGACAGCCGCGAGGCGACGAACTTGAGACCCATCCCTCCGCGCACGCCCTCCCAGAGAATCCGGTAGTCCTGCCCGTCGAAGGTGACCTCCGGGGCACTCACGGGGAACTGGCCCACGAGGATGTCCGCGGAACCCAGCAGGGCGCCACTCGTGGAGTTCAGCTGCCGGGCCTTCAGGGCGCTGGAGCCGTACCACACCACCAGGAACTCTCCGTCCCGAGCGGTCACTGCCGGGAAGCTGCCAGACCCCACGATCAGGGGGCTGCTGTCCAACAGCTGTCCCCCCTGCGCTTCGATACGGGCTGCCAGAACGGTCCCATTCTTCGCCCAGGTCACCAGGTAGTTCCCGTCCCTGTAGGCCACGCGGGCGCGGGCCCCAACTCCCGATGAGGACTCGTTCCCGAGGGGAGAACCGATGACGAAGCGGGTGGACTCGATGACGGTCCCATCCGAGGCCCGCACACGGATACCCTGGATGCCTCCGACGTAGTCGTAGATGCTGGAGATGGGGGAGACGCCTTCCCAGACCACCAGGAAGTTCGTCCCATCGAAAGCCACGGCCGGTCGGCTCTGGCTAAAGGTGCCATAGCGCCCATAGGGAATCCGGCTGATGAGGAAGGGCGTGTCGATCACCGCACCATCCGAGGCCCTCACGCGAGTCCCGTAAATGAGGTGCTCGGTGTTTCCCGCGCCCTGTTCCCAGACCACCAGGAAGTGGGTGCCGTCGAAGGCCACCGCGGGTGCCGTCTGCTGGGCGGCCCCTGTCGCGATGGAGATAGGACTGGCATCCAGCGGCGTTCCATCGAGGGCGTTGATGCGAACGCCCAAGATGTCCGAGGTGCCCGTCCAGACCACGAAGTAGAAGCCATTGCCTGCCGCGATCGCGGATTGGTACTCCGCTTGAACGACTCCCGGTATGGGATTCACTGGGGACGCCGGCGACAGCTCGAGCGCGGCGGCGGAGGTTCTGGCGTTCGTGGGAGCGAGGCTCTCTTCGAGCTCGCCCGTTTGGCTCGCGCCGCAGGCCGCCAGTACCGCACACAGTGAGAGCAACGAGTACAAGGTCCCACGGCCTCCCCCTCTTGGAGGTGAAGCACGTCTGGGTTTCGTGACGAATTTGTGTTGAGCGAGCTCGATGGTGTGGTTGTCAATCGTCATGGGGCTTCTGCCTCGTGCAACCCCACCCAGGAATTGAGTGGGAGTCCTTGGCCAGACGCGCGCCCCAGGATGCAAGGGTTGGAGGGGCTGGCGGCTGGCCGCAGGCTTCACTACGAGTGAATGACGATTTTTCTTCAAGACCCCAATGCTTTTCTTTCGAAGTATCAGGGGTCGACGCAGGTGAAGCTATCGGCCGAGTGGATATCTCCCGTGCCCTTGTACCTGGGATAGCGCGGGTACTTGCACAGAGGCCTGGAGAGGACGCTCGCACCTGTCTGATTGAACTTCGTCGCCACGAGCTTCGCTTGGGAAGGAGCCACGCCCTTCTCGACCCAGTTCTCCAGGGCGGTGAGGAGATCCACCGTGTCGGCGCCAGCCCCACCTCCGCAGTGATTGACCCCCGGAGCGGGGAAGTACTCGACGAACGCGTCCGCCGCGGCCTGCCCGCCTGCGGCCTGGACCACGCGCTTGTAATACTCCGCCGTCCCCGTCTCGCTGATGGCCGGATCGGCCCCTCCGTGCCAGAGAATCAACTTCCCGCTTCGCGCCCGGAACCGTCCCAGGTCTGGGTTGTTGGCCGACACCAACGCCACTGTCTCGTTGATCCGTGACTGCCAGGCGTTGGGCTCGAAGGTCAGCGGGTCGAAGTTCGGATCCCGGGTGATGAAGTACTTGACCATGCTGCTCCCGAAGAAGTTGGCAACGGAGAGGATGGCGTTTCCATCGCCCGTGAGCCAGACGCCCCAGCCCTCCGGATCGGCCTCTCCTCCGGCAGGCCATCCCGGATTGATGACCGTGCCGTTGAGAAGCGTGGGGGAGTAGATCGTCTTGGCGGAGCTCACCTGCACGGCTGTCAGACAGTCATCCTGGTCAGCCCCGGCGCACTGGAGGACGGAGGGATCGAACTGGCAGGCCGAGGAAAGGGAAAGGATGCCGTCCGCGACGCCATCCTTCGCATCACACGCATCGAGGACCGCCTTGCCTAGGAGCCGGAGCTTCTCGGGAGGAAGATGGGCGCCAGGCTTCACGAGCTGCTGGGTGATCTGGTTGAAGGCAATCATCAGCTCCACGAAGTTGTAGGCGGGAGCTCGGGAGATGATTCCATCGAAGTCTTCCGGCCACCGCTGTGCTTCGATCAGCGCCTCCCGGCCCCCATTGGAGCACCCCTCGAAGTAGGTCTTTCGGGCGCTCTTGCCGTAGCGCTCCTGGATGAGCGTCTTTGCGATGGGCAGCACGCGGTGGGTGGAGAGGTACGCGAAGTCGTTGAGCTTCTGGGCATCCAGGGCGAATGAGGCGTCCACGACATCGGCCGTATGTCCGCCATTCGAGGCGATGGAGGCATAGCCTCTCGACGTATAGGAGTCTGTGCTGGGAATTGACCCGTCGAAGCCGCCGCCTCCAGCATAGAGCGTCTTTTCATTCCACGCCGTGGGCAGACGCACTTCGAAGTCGAGAGAGGGGGGAAGCGTGCCCGTGACCTTGCAGTATTCAAGCATCGAGCCGGAGGCGGCGACGAGCTCGGCCCCGGTGATTTGCGCCTCCTCCAGGGTTCGTCCACGGAAGCTCTCGCATGGGAGCTGGGGTGGCGGTTCGGGAGTGGAACTGCATCCTCCGAGCGTGAGCAGCCATGCTGCTGCGGTCACTCTCCAGGGGAGCGTGTAGCGCACAGAAGATGCGGATGCGTTGGGCGTCATGACGGGGTCTCCTTCGCGCTGCCGGCGCGGTTGGTCCCTGATAGCAACAGTGAGAAACCTCCACCATGGCCCGTGTCCTCGGCCGCTCAATGTGTGGCTTGCAGGACAGGATCATTCTGGCGCTGAGCCGCTCGAACTGCCGGACTGATTGCGTTAGATGACACTGCCATGACCGCTCGTCGCGTCTATGGCTCGGCCCGCTTCAACGCTCCTGGCACCTTCATGGGGATTTCCTTCTCCCCGGACTCGCGCACCCTGGTGGCGATTGTTCCAGGGGAGGACTTCTCCCGGTGCGTGTCCTTCGGCGCGAAGAGCGGCGCCATCGTCGCCCAGCAAGAGCTCCCAGGTGTCTGGAGCGGCATCCGCGTCTTGCCGGATGGGGACCTCATCGCCTCGTCGTGGGGGAAGATCCACCGGATCTCCGCGAGCGGGAAGACGGTCTGGACGGTGAAGGGCCACCAGGATCTCCACCTCGCCGCAGTGAGTCCGGACGGCGCGTGGCTCGCCACCGTGGAGAAGGCGACCGCCCAGATCCGGGAGACGAAGCGGGGCAAGGTCGTCCACACCGTGAAAGAGAAGGAAGGGGACATCTACGCCGTCGCCTTCAGCGCGGACGGCGGGCTGCTGGCGACAGGTTCTTCGAAGGGGATGACCCGCCTGTATGACGTGCGCAGCGGGAAGGAGCGGGCGAAGCACAAGGACACCAAAGTGCTCGCCCTCGCGTTCTCGCCCACGGCAGAGAGCCTCCTCGTGGGCCATGGGACCGGAAAGATCGAGCTGTTGCAGCTGGACAGCCCCCGGCTCGTGTCGTCCTTCGTGGGTCGGCACGCGTTCCAGGAGGGGAGCGATGCGGGGTGCCGGTGGGTCTGCTTCTCTCCGGATGGAGCGCGTGCGTTCTCGTTGGGCAACGAGCACCGGTTGCGCTCCTGGCGCATCGCGGACCGGGCCGAGGAGCTGACAATCGAGGTCCCCCCGCGGCATGACCAGGGCTCGGCCACCGTACTCTCTCCCGATGGCCGCTGGCTCGCTACCGGCTCCACTGCCGGGGCCCTGAGCGTCTGGTCGGCGAAGGACGGAAAGCCCGTTGTGAAGGATGCGGCGCCGGTGCCGATCCTGGGTCTCACGCTCACCCCGAAAGCGGTGGTGGCCGCGTCGCCGAAATCCTACGTCTCGTGGAATCGCGCGACGGGCGAGATGACAGAGATTCCAGCGGAGTTTCCTCCCACCGACGTGAAGGGACTCGCGTCGGGGTTGCTGGTGCGGCTGGACTACGAGCGGATCTTTGTCGGGAAGAAACTCGATCCGAAAGTGTCCTCGGTCTTCGAGCTCTCCACGTACGCCTCTGGCGCTCTTGCCCTCTCGCGAGGAGGCACGCTGCTCGCGGCGCCGGCCCAGGAGAACGTCGAGCTGTGGGATCTGAAGCGGCGCTCGCGCATCGCGGAGCTTCCGCACGACGAGCCAGCACAGGCGTGCGCCTTTGGTCCGAAGGACGCATGGCTGGTGACTGTGGACAAGGCCCTCCACCTTTGGAGGCTGGGGAGCACACCGGAGGCGATCCGCGACATATCGCTCGAGATCGAGAGCGACGAAGGAGAGGGGATTGTACGGGGGCTCGCCGTCTCCGAGCGTGGCTGGATCGCCGTCAGCGTGGATGGAAGCGATAACTACCGCGATGCGCAGTGCTCTATTCGGGTCATCGATCCCCGCAGCGGCGAGACGGTGGCACGGCTGGAGCGCCCGGATGTCCGGCTGGGAGAGGTGGCCTTCGTGGGGGCAGCGCTCCTCGCGGTTGTTGACTCCTTAGGGCGGCTGCTCCTGGCGGACGTGAGCGACCCGGCGAAGGCGCGCTGGCTCGCGTCCAAGAGACAGGAGGACGTGTGGCCCGAGGATTCGAGGCGAAAGGAGCTGCCGCTCGCGGTGCTCGGCCAGGACGTGGCCTATGTGGGCCCGGATGGCAACGTGGCCGTCCAGACCCTGACCCGCGTGAAGCCGGAGACCGAGACGCCCTTCCTCGTCACCTCACCGGCTGGGTCGACTTCAGCACGCGTTGACCGTCCACGAAATAGACGAAGTCCTCGGCGTCCACGTGGATGAAGGGCTGGCCCACGAAGAGGTTGGGGACCGTCACCCCGTCGACTTTCGGTGCTCCGAAGGGCCTCCACTCGTCGCTCGAACGAGCCCGCAGCAGGACGGCCTCTCCCGCCGAGTCGTCCTGGATGGCCAGCAGGTTGCCGCTGCTCGTCGCGGCGAGCGGCACGCGGTCCTTGAATCCCTGCCAAGTGCGGCCCAGGTCCTCCGAGCTCACGGCGAAGGAGCCCTCGGCCCGGCAACTGGATAGATCCGACACGGAGCCCAGGAGCCGGCCGCTCCCGTCCGCGGTGGTCACCTCCGGCTGGTAGCTGAGGCTCACCGGCGACTGCTCGGGATTCTGGATGATCTGCGCGGTGACGGGCTGCCAGCTCGCGCCCTCGTCGCGGCTCTCCAGCAGCGCGCGTGTCCTGCAGGAGGCGTTATCGGGCCCGCTCACGAACAGTCTCCCCTGTGCCTCCACGAGCGCCTTGATGGAGACCGAGTTGGTGCTCGCACCCGACAGCCGGAGCGGCTCGCTCCACGTGACCCCCTCGTCTCGTGAGAAGCGCAGGCCCAGGTGGTGCGCGAGCGCCAGACGCCCGTCGCGCAGCCGGTGAAGGAAGTACGTGTTGTCGAAGAAGTGCTCCACCTTCCACTCGACGTCACCCGGGGTGTAGGTGATGACGGATCGGTTCCAGAGCCCCGCGTAGCGCCCACCGCCCAGAGGGAAGGCGCGGCTCAGGTTGGACGGACCCAGAGCGCTGACCTGGGGGGGATTCAGGATGCCGAGCGCCGTGTCCGGCGTGGCCCCGACGAAGTTGCTGAACAAGTTCAGGTTGAAATAGTACTCGCCGCCCCGGAAGAAGAGCGTCTCCAGGGAGTGCGTGAACCCGTAGCGCTCCAGCGTGAAGACCTGCTGGTAGCTGCGCCCCTCGTCGGTGGAGCGGTAGGCCACGTCCCGGAAGTGCAGCTCGCCGGGGACGGGCTCCTCCATCTTCATCATCGAGGACCGGTTCGCCAGCCCCCCCGGCATCGGTGCTTGCGCCCAGCTCGTGCCGCCGTCGCGCGAGACGAAGGACGTGTTCGGTGTGCGCGCGAAGAGGGTGCCCGCGCGCGTCACGAACAGATCCACGCCGCTCCAGTCGATCGAGCCTTGCTCGTCCGGCATCACCGGCACCTGCTGCCAGGTCTGGCCCTCATCCCGTGACACCTGGAGCCCGAAGTACGAGGCCACGTAGAGCGCCCCGTCCGCGCCGAAGTGCACGGAGCTTCGGTACGTGCGGTAGCTGAACGGGAGGCCCGGCAGCTCCACCTCGGGCCAGGGCGCGTCCTGGGTGAAGTCCCGTCGGCGCCCGAGCCACACCCGCACCTTCTCGTCACCCCTCTGGGGCGAGCCGGGATCCACCTGCTCCCGCACGGTGAACAGGGTTCCATCCTCGCGGTACCCCCACGCGCTCCAGGCTGGCTCATTGTTGAGGTAGTAGATGATGTCCTTGTCCAGCTCGATGTAGGCCAGGCCGTGCTTGCCGGTAAGGGCGAGGCCCGCCGTCGGCGTGACGAAGACCCACTTCGTGATGGAGCCGAGTGCCGCGGCGTTGATCTCCTTCCAGGTGCGGCGCTTGTCGAACGAGACGAACACGTTGACGGTGTCCAGGTAGACGCTGTCGCCCATCGCCTCCACCTGCTGGAGCACCCGCGGATCGCCGCCTTCGACGCGGGGCGTGGCGTACTCGAGCGGAAACCCCGCGCCATCCGCGACGGGCGGCTCCTCGGCGGGATTCTTCTTGGGGGGACACGCGCACAGCAGGACGGCCGCACCGAGCAGCGCGGCGAAACGAAAGCGGGTGGGCATGGGGGCACCTTGGCGGAGAGTGAACTCTACCGCACCCACCTCGAAGGGAGCGCCTACCCGTACTTCGTCTGCCAAGTGAACACGCCGCTCTCGCGCGCGGCGATGGGCGCCAGGAACTCGAGGTACTGCTCGAAGCGCGGCCCCAGGTGCTCGTCCGCGAACTGCTCCAACTGCGCCTTGCTGGGGATGGGCGCCCCCTTGGGCAGCGTCAGCCGCAGGTACGCCCGGAATCGCCGCAGGGCCCAGTGGAAGTCCGGCGGACGCACCGGCCGCTTCCGCAGCTTCTCCAGCAGCTCACTCGCCCGGATGAAGCCCAGCGACGCGAACGGATCATCCAGGTAGTGGTTCAGCCACGCCGAGTGCAGCGGCCCCTGCCACGGCGAGGAGAAGCCCTGCAGCAGCGAGGTGCCCTGCAGCCAGCTCATGTACGGCTCCGGCAGCGCGGGGATGCAGAACTGGTCCACCGCCTGAGGATCCGGTGTGCACGCGGCGATCAGCTTCTGCGTCCAGTTCACGGAGCTGGCCCGCCGCTCTGGGCTCTCCAGCGGCACGTCCAGGACGATGGAGAGCACCTCGTCCGTGTGCCGCTTCAGGAAGTTCTCCAGCGGCGCCGTCAGCCCGTACGTCCGCGCGGCCGGCAACAGCCGCAGCAGCTCCTCCACGCGTCCCGGCAGCGCCTCCTCCGCGAAGTACCAATACTTGGACCAGGCGCGTTCGAGGATGTCTCGCTTCGAGGGGGTCAGTCCGACAGCGCCGCCCTCGTTGACCTGTTCGCTCATGCGGAGAATCACCTGAGACCCCGTGAGTCGTCCACGCGAGCCTACCTACAGTCTCTCATGCTGCGCGGCGAGCGGGAACCAGGAACCCTCGTTCAGCAGCGTTGAACGGCGCGCCGCGTGCTCCCTCCCTTGGAGACGAAGGAGGCGTTGACGGGCGCGTGTTTTCCGCTGCGAGTGTTCCGCGCCGATCGACTCAAGCGATCACCGATCGACGGGTGGCGCCAGCCAACAGTGGAGGGGGTCCCGCATCTTCAAGGTTATCCCTAATGTGCCCAGCCCGCTGCTTTGGCCCTGTATCCCGCGCGTGAGCGCCGGGTGTGGACTGTGCCACCGGGGCCGCCGCAGCACTCGCACAGGAGGACGCCATGCTTCGGGGGGATGTTCTGGATCGTCGTGATGGGAGTGTTCAGTGGGGGCGGAAGCTCCCGCTCATGCTGTGGATGACGAGCCTGTGGGCCTGTGGGCCCATCGAGCCCGGTGCCGCTTCCGAGGAGGCGCTCCTCTGGGAGGAGCAGGAACTCTGGGCGCTCAACGGGCTGTCGACGAATGGGTTGTCGACGAACGGATTGTCGACGAACGGCCTGTCCACCAACGGGCTGTCGACGAACGGGTTGGCCACGAAGGAGTTCCTCGTGTGGTTCAATGAGAACCCCGCGCTGAGTACCTCCGTCATGGGCTACCTGGTCCGGTGCGCGATGGAGGACGGGCAGTCGCTGGCCTACGACAACCCGGTGACGGGGCAGCGCTACCGCTGGAAGGGGGAGCTGGGGTTGGCTCCTCACTGGAGCCTGGGGCAGCTCCCGAGCGTGCCGGAGCAGCAGATCGTCTCCGCGTGCCTGGCCGCGCATGTGAACAAGTTCGGGCTCCATGTCTCCCTCTCCGTGCTGGGCTCGAGCGCCCAGGGCCAGCCCATGCCCTTCACGGCCGACGAGCTCGCCTTGTTCTCCATTCGGGAGGCGTGCTTCTTCGGCAACCTCTTCTCCGGCGATGGGCTCTACGTCGCCAACGATCGGCCGCTGCTGAGCGCCAGTGAGAGCACCACCCGGGCGTGTGGGCTCTCCTCGCAGGCGCAGAGCTCCGACTGCGCCCCACTGGTCCACGTGGGGTTCTGCTCGGACTTCTGCACGCTGGACGCCTCGGGCACCTACTACACGCAGTGCACGTACCAGGGCACCTCCTTCCTCCCCATCACCACGCGCATCCAGCCCCGGGAGATCTTCCAGTGCGGAGATGGCGTGTGCCAGATGACCGAGCGCTGTGGCTCGGGCAGCACGGCTCAGAGCTGCGGCGTCGACTGCGGCGCCTGTCCATGAAGTGGGGGAACTCGTCTTGCCGGGTTGACACCGTGGCAGGGCCCCACTATCCCGCCCGCCCATGTCTTCTCCTTCGCGAGTTCCCCTCCGGTTGGCGGCGACCTGCACCGCGCTCGTGTTCTCCACGGCCTGCGCCAGCAGCACCGTCATTCGCAGTGATCCCTCTGGCGCGACCGTCTACATCGACGGCAGCAAAGTGGGGCAGACCCCCTACGTCCATACGGACACCAAGACGGTCAGCTCCACCACGCGTGTGAAGCTGCGCCGCGAGGGCTACGAGGACTACGAGACCTTCTTCGTTCGCAACGAGGAGTTCCAGGTCGGGCCGTGCATTGGCGGCTTCTTCGTGCTCGTGCCGTTCCTGTGGATCATGGGCTACAAGCCCGAGCGCCTCTACGAGCTGACCCCGCTCAGCGGCGCTCCGGTCGCTCCGCAGCAGCAGCAGCAGCCCGAGCCGTACATCCTGACGCCGCCGCCGCCGCCGCCGCCCACGCCGGGCAGCCCGTGAGCCGCGCGGGGCTTGCGGGCCCGTGCCGTCAGAACGCTTGCCGGAGGGCCGCCGTGAAGCCGCGCTCGGCCTCTCCGTGGCCCGCGAACCCGAGCGCGTAATAGAGATCCAACTGGAAGACGTCCGCGATGAGCACGTGGAAGCTCGGGCCCGCGCTGCCCACCACGCGGGGCTTCTCGGAGCCGCTGCCCCGATCGAGCTCCCCGAACACGGCCACGTCCGCGAACCCCCCCACCTTGTAGATGTCGCGCGTGAGGGAGAAGCGCACCTCCATGCCTCCGCTGGCCACGTGCTTGGCGTAGAAGCGATCATCGAAGACGCCGCGCACGTGCAGGCCGCCCACGGGCTGCTCCTCGATGAAGGGCACGTTGCCCCAGAGCCAGGCGCCCCGGCTCGTGAGCATCAGATCATGCCAGCCCACCTCGTTGACGCGCTGGAACCGGTACGAGATGACGCCGTAGCCGCGCCCGGACTCGCGCGGGTATTGGCGCCCGTTGAACTCGAGCTCGGTGCGGCGATCCCGGCGGACCTCATCCATGTCGAACACCAGGTGCGCCGTGCTGCTCAGGTAGGGGCGCAGCGTGGAGCTCGGGCCCACGCCCGCGGCAGGGCCCACGCCCTCCATTGCCGGCTTCAGCCCGAAGACGTCGAGCTCCTCGCCCCCCACTCCCAGGGCCACCGTGGCACCTCGGAACAAGTCATAGCTCAGGCCCAGCGTGAGCTGCGCGCGCATGGCGTAGTAGCTCTCCAGCCCGATGTCGGGGCGCTGGCGGCTGATGAGCTCCCCGCGGGCCGTCAGCACGGGCCGCAGGCCGAGGCGCAGGCGCGGCGTGTACCAGTGCAGCTCCGCCTGGGCACGGGTCAGCGCCAGGTATGCCCGGTCATTGGAGATGCGCGAGCGGATCTTCGCCCCGAGCTGCGCGCCGGCGCTCCAGCGATCCTTCGCGAGGGCGAGCCCCTCACCGCGGTACTCGGCGCCCAGCCGCAGGCCCTCTCCGCCGCCGAGCCCCGCGACGACGCCCAGCCCCGTGGCCCACTCTCGGCGGCGCAGGAAGATGTGCAGCTCGTAGTCCGCGCGGGGAGGGATGAGGGGATGGCCGACGAACCGGCCAATGTCATCGACGATGGGACCCAGGTCCTCCACCTGGGGACCTACGTGCTTCACCTCGCTGGTGGGTACCAGCTTGAAGCACTCCGTCCCCGTGCTCGGCTTCGTGCCGGTGGGCTCCTTCTTGAAGCACTCGAACTCCACGCCGCTCTGCGCGTGCAGATCCGCCAGCTGCCGCTCGAGGTAGGGCCGGTTGAAGACGTTGTGTGGCAGGCTCAGGCTCAGCAGCACCTGCACCGTGCGCAGCGAGCCCTGGCCTCGGAGGATGAGCTTCTCGACGCGCCCCTCGTCGATGTCCACGAGGATGCGGTTGCCCTCCACCGCCGTCTCGACGCGCGCCAGCTCGTAGCCCGCGCGGTGCAGGAACGTGAGCAGCCGGGAGCGCACCAGGGCGGCGCCGCTCTTGTCGGGCGCGAAGTCCGGCGGCAGATCGAGCACGGCCAGGTAGACCTCGTCATTCAGCACGAGGTTGCCGCTGAAGACGAGGGGAGGGCGGCGCGGGGGACTCCCCTGGGCATGCGCGGGCCCTACCAGCGCGAGCAGCAGGCCAAGGATGACGACGTGTGCCTTCACTCCCAAGTTCACCCGGACCCCATAGTAGCTGGATCCGTGGAGGGTATGATGGGGGGCTGTCTTCTCAAGGAGGCCTTCCCTGCGTTACCTGACCCTCGCCTGCGTCCTGTGGCTCGCCGCGTGTAAGTCGAACTCGGAGGGACCCGATCCGGATCCCAACCCGAACCCCAACCCGAATCCCACGGGCGGCGTGCAGGTGCAGGAAATCACCATGCCCGCGGGCGTGACGGCGGGCTCGCCGCGCTTCTCGCCAGATGGGCAGCGGCTGTCGTTCAACCACAACGCGGGGTCGCCCTCGCTGGCGGTCATCGGCCGGGATGGGAAGAACCTCCAGGTGCTCTCGGACCGGTGCGACACCTTCTGCGAGAGCGCGTGGCACCCCACCAGCGGGGAGCTCTTCTTCTCGCGCGACGAGGCGGTGAACGCGGTGGCGTCCACGGGAGGCACTCCCCGCCAGGTCATCAAGCCGTTCCAGGCGCCCAAGGGCCTCGACGTGTCCGCGGACGGCCAGTACCTGGGGTACCAGGCGTATGACGTGGTGCTGCTCAAGCTGGCGGACAACACGAAGCGGGAGATCGCCTCGCAGAGCAACGTGTACGGGCTGCGCTTCTCTCCGGATGGGAAGAAGCTGCTCTACCGGGACTTCTCCAACGACGACATCCGGATTCGCAGTCTGGAGAGCGACACGACGACGACGGCGCTCGACACGAGCAACTACCTGAGCTCGGCGGACTGGTTCCCGGATGGCAACCAGCTCGCGGCCGTGACCGACGAGGGCCTGGAGCTGATCACGCTCAACGGCAGCGGGGCGCCGACGCGCAAGCTGCTGAAGCAGGGCACGGCCTTCAAGGATGTGGACGTGTCCCCGGACGGCAAGGCCATTGCCTACGCCGTCAACGGGCAGCGCTCCCTCTTCGTGCTCACCGGCTTCTGACGGAGAGCCGGGCCACGGCCGCGCTCAGTGGCGTGCGGCCGCCTCGAGCAGGTTGGACTCCAGCTTGCGGGCCTCGGCGACCATGGGGTCGCTGGCGGGGGCTTCGCGCTGGATCTTCCGGGCGAGCTCCAGGGCGCGCTCGCGCTTGCCGAGCTTGGTGTAGCCGAGCGCCAGGTTGTACTGCACGCGCCACTCGCCCTTGGGCGCGAGCATCTGCGCCTGCTCCAGCAGGGGAATGGCCTCGGAGTTCTTGGCGCGCGAGTCCATCTGGATGAAGAGCCCGGCGAGGTTGGCCAGGGGCTTCCAGCTGTCGGGGGCCAGCTCGATGGCCTTGCGGTAGGCCTCCTCGGCCTTCGCCTCGGCGGGGACGGCCTCGTAGAGGTTGCCCAGGTGGAACCACGCCTCCCAGTTCTTCGGGTTGCGCTGGAGCAGCTCGCGCGCCGCTTGCTCGCTCTTGTCGAAGTCCTTGGTGAGCAGCAGCAGGTGGGCCAGGTTGAGCCAGCCCTGCTCGTGGTTCGGCACCACCTTGAGCTCGCGCTCCACGTAGCCGATGGCACCCTCGGCATCCGAGAGCATCATCGCCGTGGCCAGCGCCTTCTCCAGCAGCGCCGGATGGTCTCCGCAGGCCGCGAGGCCCCGGTCCAGGATGTCGCGCGCCGCCTGGAACTCCTTCACCTCGAAGAGCACGTCCGCGAGCGTGGCCCAGGCGTCCACGTTCTTGGGGGCCAGATCCTTCGCCTTCTCGAAGGCCTTGAGCGCGTTCTCGTACTGGCGGGCCTGCTTGAAGAGGATGCCGAGCGTGTAGAAGCCGTCCGGGTTGTTCGGCTCCAGCTCGGTGGCGCGCTTGAGCGGGACGATGCCCTCGGCGGGGCGGCCGGCCGCGGCCAGCACCCGGCCGTAGTTGAACTGGCACAGGAAGACCGAGGGCGATACCTCCGAGGCCTTCTTCAGGTGCTGCAGGGCGGTGGGCATGTCTCCCTCCGCCTCGTGCACCATGCCGAGCAGGGCCCAGGCCAGGCCTTGCTCCGGCCCGAGCCGGGTGGCCGCGGTGGCGTGCACCCGCGCCGCGTCCCGCTGGCCGGTGAAGAGGCTGATGCGGGTCAGCCCGAGGTAGACTTCGGGCAGACCCGGGTTGCGCTCCAGGAGCTTCTCGTAGAGCGCTGCGGCGGCGTTGACGTCGCCCTTGGCGAGCAGCGTCTCCGCCTGGCGCAACAAGGACTTGGTCTCGGCGGCGGTGCCGGCCTTCTCCTCGTTCTCCCGGAAGAGACGCTTCGCCTCCTCGTAGTTGCCTGCCTTCAGCTGCTCGTAGCCACGTCGGTAGAGTTCGCTCTGGACCATCGGTCGGAAGTATCCCTCAGAAGCCGGGTGAAGACGAGCAGCCGGGAGGCAGGTTCACGTCACCAGCCGAGCCACCCCATGACAGTCTTCTTCGTGTTGTCCACGACGTTCTTGGCGGTGTTGACGGCGGCGTCCTTGACGTTGTTGGCCACGGCCTTCGCGTCATCCAGGCCCAGCTTGCCGTCACCGTTGGCGTCGGCGACCTTCACGGCGGTGTTCTTCGCCATCTCGCCGATCTGCTTGACGTCGACCTCGACGTTGACCGAGCCGCCCGCGCCCACGCCGAGCGCGGCGCCCAGGCTGCCGCCGAGCTTGATCTTGCCATCCTCGTAGCCAATGGTGCCGGTGGCCTTGGCCTCGGCGCCAGCGCTGGCGTAGCCGGTGGCCTTGACGGCGAAGGGACCCGCGGAGGCCTTCACCTCGGCCTCGGCCTTGACGACGGCGGAGGCGCCGACGGTGCCCTCGGCGATGGCGGTGGGCGGGTTGCGGGTGACCTTCACCTTGCCGGAGGCCTCGGCGGTGGCGGAGGCGGAGACCTTGGCGGTGCCCTCGACGGAGGCGTTCACGTCCACGCCGGCGACCTTGACGCTCTTCGTCTGGGCCTTGCCGTTGACGGAGGCCTCGGCGGTGACGCCGACCTTGGCGTTGACGCTGGCGTCCAGGCCGTTGAGGTCCAGCTTGCCCTTGGCATCCACGCTGGCGGCGGCCTCGAGCTTGGCGTTGGCGCCGACCTGGTAGCCGGCCTCGCCCTTCTTGATGTCAGGCGTCTTGGTCTCGGCGTAGAGCCCGGCCTTGGCCTCGCGGTTGAACGAGGCGTTCACGCCATCGGCGCCGATCGTCACCTCGTGCTTGCCGGAGTAGCCGTAGCGGTTGCCGACGAAGGTGTTGGGGTCGGTCGAGCTGTTGTTCTCGTGCATCTTGCTCTTGTCGACTTCGCCCTTGGTGATCGTCTTCTTCACGCCGGCGGCGCCGAGCAGGTTGCCCGCGGTCTGCGCGTTGCCGAGCTTGTCGGTCTTCTGCTTCTGGGTGAAGCCCTTGTCCTCGCTGCTGGGCTTGAGCTCCTTCTCCTTGGAGAAGCTCTTCTCGGTATTGAACTTCTGGTTCTTCCAGTCCTTGGACTCACCGAGGGTGTACGTGCCGTTCTCGTACTTGGCGGTGGAGGAGTGGGTCGTCTCCGAGCCGCTCGAGTTCTTGGTGGTCTTCGTGGTGGTGGTGTTGCCGTCCTTGGTGACCGTCTTCGTCTCGTTGGAGACGGCGCGGTTGCCCTTGCCATCGGTGGTGACGGAGCTGGAGGTGCTCTTGGAGTTGTCACCGTCGGAGACCTTGGTGGTCTCGCCCTTGGTCGTCTTGACGTTGCCCCAGCGGTCGGTGGCCTCGGTGCGGGACTTGGTGGTGGCGGTGTTGCCGCGCGTCTCGGTGGCCTCGCGCTGCTTGGAGGAGGTGGTGCGGCCGAACATGTCGCTCTGCGAGGTGTGGGAGTTCTTCACCTCGTTGGTGCCGCCCTTCACCTTCGTGGTGGAGGTGTTGGTGTACTTGAGCTGGGCCTCGCGGAGCTTGCCCTTGTCGGTGGTGAGCTCTTGGGTGCGGGTGTTCTTGCCCTTCTCGGTGGTTTTCGAGCGGGTGACCGAGCCGTCCTTGTTGGTGGTAGCGGCGGGCTTGGAGGACTGGGCGAAGCGGTTGATCTCGTTGCGGGCGCCGGAGTTGAAGGCCTTGGTGTTGCGCTCGGCGACGTGGCTCTTGGGTTTCTCGGCGGCCTGCGGGTTGCCCTTGGAGTCGAAGCCATCGCGCTGCGGCTTGGACTCGGCCTTGGCCTTGGGAGCGGATTTTTCGGAGGCGGGAGCGGACTTGGCCTGAACTTCGGGCTTCGGCTCCGGCTTGCGCGCCTGGACCTGACGCGAACCACCACCATCGATACGTGCCACGGGATCTCTCCTGGAAGTGCTTTGACGGATTATCGCCGGAGCTGAACGGAATGTTGTGAGGGGGGCGGTTTCCCAGAAAGTGAGTGGCTGGGAGTGGGTGGGTAGAGGATGTAGGTGCGTCCAGTGCCCAGAAAACGGGCACTTACGAGGCGATCGGCGCAGCCAACCAGGAGGGCTGGTCGAAATACGAGTGAGCGGCCAAGGCTCACCAGAGAGCGCTGACGACCAGACCGACCCCTCCTCCCAGGGGGACCGGCGATCGGTGCTGGCCACCAGAGAGCGCGCTGACTCCTGCAGGTGCGTGTCGTCTGCGTCGTGAATAAGCGCACCCTCGCCCCGTTGATAAGCCGGAGTCGTGCAGCGCCAGGGCACTGCACGCCGGACAGGGGGAAGTCACATATGAAGCAGCACCAGGCTGTGAAGGGGTTCCTCGCCGCAACTCTGACCTTCTGGGCGTCGCAGGCTCACGCGTGGCGTGAGACGGGGCACTGGGCGGCGTGCGAGATTGCCTACAACAATGTCTCGGCCATCACGCGGGCCCGGCTGGATGCCCTTATGGGACCCGAGTTCGCCCAGCAGTGCACGTGGCCGGACATGGTGCGCGGCGAGTCGAGCCCGTGGAAGTTCACCGCCAAGTGGCACTTCGCGGACATCCACGACCACGCGGACTACTTCGACAAGGGCGTCGTGAGTGAGGAGGGCGATCCCGTGCGCTCCATCCTCATCGCGCTCGACATGCTGCGCGCCTCCGCCACCCCGGATGAGATGAAGCGCACCTGGGTGCGGTTTCTCGGGCACGTGGTGGGGGATCTGCACCAGCCCCTGCACGTGGGACGGCCGGATGATCAGGGGGGCAACAAGGGCTATGAGGTGAGCTGGTACGGTGTGTCCTCGTACGAGTATCCCGAGATTCTGCGCGCCTCGCCCCGGGCGGAGTGTGTGGGCAGCAACATCTGGTTCGAGCCCATCACCGGCGAGTGCGTGGAGGCCAAGGTGCAGCAGAAGCCCGTCAACCTCCATGCTGTGTGGGACTTCCACATGATCGACCAGTTCGTGCACCACCTGCCGGAGGTGCCCGGTGACTCCGTTCATCGTCACAAGGCGTACGCGAAGGCGGTCTCCCGGAAGATGCCCGTGAGCCAGTGGCAGAGCATCGTCCACACGCTGCCCATCGACTGGATGAACGAGAGCCGCATCGACCGCGCGACCGCTTACAGTGCCGTCCCGAGGCAGACGCTGGGGGATGTGTACTATACGCAGGGCATCGTCGTGGCCAATGAGCGAGTTCTCTACGCGGGCCTGCGCTTGGCGTATCTGCTCGATCGGGTGTTCGACCCCAGCGTCGAGCAGGAGTATCCTGCGGCGCTGCGGCAGCGTGAGGATACGCTGCGGGCCCGGATCACTGAGACTCATGGCTGGGGCCCCTACGAGGGGATCGAGCAGAAGTTCCGCGCCGCTTCGAGTGTGGAGCAGAAGCGCGACACGAACTCGCCCCCCGCGGTGCCTGTCCAGCCCAGCATGTAGGAGGGCTCGGTGAGGCATGTCAGACGTGGCCCCCGACTCTGACTGGCTAGAGTTGGCGGCCAGTCCTGACGGGCCAGGAGTGAGACGCGATATGACTGGGAGGCCTACTGCAGCGCTTCCCGGAGTCATCATGCCCGCTCCCATCGCGTCTTCTCCCGTGGAGGTGCGGCCCAGTGCGCCCTCTTCAGAGCGTCAAGCGGAGCTGCCCTTCGGTCCGTCGGCCCAGGTGCGTTCGGTGCTGCCCGTCCACTCCAAGGCCGTGAAGGAGCCCAGCGGCATCGCCTTCCACCCAGGCCGCGGCACGCTCTTCGTGGTGGGTGACCACGGGGATGTGGCCGAGCTCACGCGGGACGGGAAGGTGCTGCGCAGTGCCAAGCTCGGGAGCCGGGGATTCGAGGGCGTCACGGTGGGCCCCAACGGCCGGCTCTTCGTCCTCGAGGAGAAGAAGTCTCCGAAGCTCTACGCGCTTGATCCGGACTCGCTCAAGATCCAGGCGGAGTACGAGGTGGACACGAAGATCCACGGCCAGCGGATCATCGGCGATGACGCGAACAAGAGCGCCGAGGGCGTGTGCTACGTGCCCGAGCAGCTCGCGTTCTACTGCGTCAATCAGCAGCCGCCCCGGTTGGTGAAGCTCAAGGTGCCGCTCGACAAGAAGGACGGCAAGGCCAAGGCGGTGGAGGCCATCGACCTGTCCACAGTCATTGAGTACCAGGCCTCGGACATCACCTATGACCGGGCGTCGGGCCACTTCCTGATCACCGAGTCCAGCAGTGGCGAGGGCTTGGGGTGGGTCTATGAGCTGACCCTGGAGGGGAAGTTGGTGCGGAAGATGCCCCTCCCCGGCAAGCGCGCCGAGGGACTGGCACTCGATGACACCGGGCGGGCGTTCATCGCCGACGATGCAGGCGGAGTGCTCTGCGTGGAACGCTGACGCGGGCGTACGCTTCGGAACTCCTGGGAGAAGCGCATGAAGCTCTATGAAGAGTTGGCCGACTGGTGGCCGCTGGTCTCGCCTGTGTCCCACTACCGCGAGGAGTCCGACGAGTACCTCCGGCTCTTCCGGTCCGCCGCGTCTGGGCCGCTGAAAGAGGTGCTCGAGCTGGGCAGCGGCGGCGGCAACAACGCCAGCCACCTCAAGAGTGCGTTCAAGCTCACCCTGGTGGAGCCCTCGGAGGGGATGCGCAAGGTGAGCTGCGAGCTGAATCCCGAGTGCGAGCACCTGCCCGGGGACATGCGCACCGTGCGCCTGGGACGCACGTTCGACGGTGTCTTCGTGCACGACGCCATCGAGTACATGACGACGGAGGAGGACCTGCGCGCGGCGCTGGAGACGGTCTCCGTGCACCTGCGTCCCGGCGGCGTCACCGTGGTGGCCCCGGATGCCACGCGCGAGTCCTTCGAGCCCGGCTCAGCCGTCGAAGGTGAGGACGGGCCGCCGGATGCGGATGGGCGTGCGCGCTCGCTGCGCTACCTCATGTGGACGCTTCCGCCAGAGCCGGGCAAGAGCTACAGCGTCGTCCACTACTCGCTGGTGCTCCGGGAGAAGGATGGGAGCGTCCGCTCCGTGCTCGACACGCACCACTATGGGGTGTTCTCGCGCGACACCTGGTTGCGGCTCTTCCAGGAGGTGGGGCTCGACGCGCGCCTGGAGCCGAGGACCCTCGAAGGCCATCCGTACGACACCTTCGTCGCCGTGAAGCGCCGCTAGCCGGTCCGGTCTTGGCTGCGTCTTCTACATTGTAGTAAGAGATTCCTTGAGGAATCCCCCATGCCAACACCTTCGAGCCCCTCCGCGGATGCACCTCTTGGGACCTTCGAGGAACAGGTGCTGCTGGCCGTGCTGCGAACCGCACGGGCGGCGGATGGAAGTGGCGCTTACGGCATGGCCGTCCGCCGGGAACTGGAGGCGGTGACGGGGCGCGAGGTGGCGATCGGCGCGGTGTACGCCACGCTGGATCGGCTCGAGGCGAAGGGGCTGGCCTCTTCCGGGCGAGGAGAGACGAGCGGCGGGAACTCTCGGAGGGTGTTCGCCGTGACGCCGCGAGGCGCACGGGCGTTGGCGGACTCGCGGGAGATGCGCGAGCGGCTCTGGCGCGGGGTGGATCTGGTGCCCCTGCTGGCCGGTGGGAGCGCGCGCGGGAGCACTTGAGCCGTCAGGGCGTCCCGGAGGGAGTGAGCACCCCATCCGTGAAGAGCTGCTCCACGAGCTTCTGGGCGCACGTGTCGAGGATGGCCTGGGTTGCCCGGCTCTTGTTGCCGTACTTGCAGGTGGCGCTCCAGATGCGCCGGTCAGAGCCCGCAGGGGTGAGCAGGGCCTCTACGCGGGTGGTGGTGGTGCGCTCGGCCGCCACGCCACCCATGCCACCGGAGGCAATCCAGCCCTCGGTCGCTGAGAGCGTGAGGAGCAGCAGTCCGTCCGCCTGGGACTCCGCGAGGCGCTGGCGGAGGGGCTCGGGGCTGCTCAGCTCCGCCGACTCGAACACGTAGGCGGAGGACGCCACCCCGCGCGCGGACAACTGCTTTGTCATGGCGCTCGACAGCTCGCCCAGCGGTGCGCTGTCGTCGAGTCCCTGGGAGCTGCCCGCGACGAAGAGGCGGGACAGCCGTGGCAGCTCACCGGGCTCGCGCTTCGAATAGACGCTCGCGGAGGCGCACCCGGCTGAGCCGAGCGACAGCGAGGTGAGGGCCAGCACGAGGAGGGGGAGGGCAACTCCGGTCCGTTTCATGGGGCGCCCACTCTACCCGGCGCCGTCACCCGCGGAACTGGGCACGGAGCTTCACGTCGGCCAGGGTGAACTCATCGCCGGGGCCGAGACGGTGGCGCCCTTGGAGCCGCTCCCGGCCGAGCCAGACGCCGCTGGTGGAGGCCAGGTCTTCGAGGAAGTAGTCCTCGCCCTCGCGGACGATGACGGCGTGGTGGCGCGAGAGGATGCGGGAGTCCGGCTGGAAGTCGCAGTCCTTGCCCCGGCCGATGACGAAGCGATCCCGGTGGACGTACCACTCCACGCCATCTTCCGAGACGAGGGAGAGCCGGGCGGGCGTGGGCTTCGGATTCAGGAACGCCCGCTCATCGACCACGCCTACATCGATATGGGACTTGTCCTCCTGGGTGGCCCGGTCAATGACGGAGAGGATCTCTCTCTGGGAAGCCACCACGGGCTTCACGTTGTAGCCGGTGTAGAACATCACGTCGTCGATGGCCATGCGGTTCGTGGGGTCGCTCAGGGCCAGGGTGATCACACTGCCGGACTGGCCCACGGGGAGCACGGTGTACTTGCGGGCCACCTCCAGGCCCACTCGCTTGAGAAGCTCCGGATCAGGCCTGAAGCCGCGCAAGCGGACCGCGGGCATGCCATGTTGGCGAGCCAGTTCCTGAAGGCGCTCGAACTCCTCGGGCGAGTCCTGCGGCGCGGAGAGCCAGGAGGGCACGGCGATGCAGTGCCCGAGCTGAGCGTGCTGGGCGGCTTCCTCGGCGCTCTGGCAGAAGTACACGGACTTCTGGCACTGGCTGCACGCGCGTACACCGGGCTCAGCGGTGGACTGCAAGGCATCCCACTGCTTGGGACACTGGAACTGGAAGCGCACCTCGCAGTTCTGGATGGGCTGCTCGGCCATGGGCGGCTCCGGGAGAGACGGCGGGCTCTAGCTTATCCAAGACCCGGGGTGGACGGGGCACGAGCGGGGGCCGTGCGCTGGCGGGGCTGAGCCAGTACGATGAGGCCCGTGGACAACGCGAAACCAGCGAGCGCGGGCGTCCGCTTCCCGCCTCCCGTGATCATGGTGTTGCACCTCCTCGCGGGGGTGTTGCTCTCGAGGGTCGTTCCGCTGAACGTCCTCCCCGCGGCGGCGCACAGCCATGCGCGTGGAATAGGAGGGGCGTTGCTCTTGGGGGGCGTGGTGCTCTTGGTGATGTCGATGCGCCAGTTCACGAGGGCGGACATCGATATGCGCCCGTGGATGCCGACCGCGGGCATCATGGACAAGGGGCTGTACAGCTGGACGCGCAACCCGATGTACCTCTCGTTCGCGATCATCTACCTGGGCATCGCGCTGCTGATCCCCAGTGAATGGGCGGTGCTCACGTTGATCCCAGCGCTGCTGGTGATTCGCTACTACGTCATCGCGAAAGAGGAGCGGTACTTGGAGGCAACGTTCGGGGAGCCCTACGTGCGCTACAAGGCGCGCGTGCGGCGCTGGCTGTAATGCCCGATGCCAGCGCTGCGGATGGCCGGGAGGATCTGCTGGAGCACGGGGACCGTTCCTCGGCACTTTGGGCACCCGCTCGACAGGAACAGCACGACGGCGGCCTGTCCCGCGAGCTCCACCGAAGCCACAGTCCGTCCGTCCACCCGAGCCCGAGCCGCGGAGGAGCTGTCCTCCAGTAAATAGTGGCCTAATAGGGCTTTACTTGAATTGCCGATAAGGCGTATTGAAAGCGCGTTCAAAATCTCCGCGAGGCCTTTCAATGCTTTCGAGACTGCTCAAGACGGTAGGAAAGAACTGGCTGCTGGTGGGAATGGGGAGCTTGGTGCTGGGCACTTCGGCCTGTAGCCCCGAGCAAGAGGCCGCCACGCCCGAGACCGAGGCGGCGGTGCAGCAGCTGGCGGCGGCGCCGATTGGCCAGACGATCTGGCTCAAGGCGTGCACCAACCAGCAGTACGTGTCGGCGGATCAGAACATCAACGCCAACACGCCGCTGGTGGCCAACCGGGCCACGGCGCAGGGCTGGGAGCAATTCCAGGTGAAGGACGGGGGCAGCGGCCAGGTGGCGCTGCTGGCCAACAGCAACGGCAAGTACGTGTCGGCGGATCCGAACGCCAACGGGCAGCTCACCGCGTCGAAGACGACAGTGGGGGATTGGGAGCGCTTTCAGTGGGTCTCCCAGGCGGATGGCACGGTGAGCCTGCTGGCCAAGTCCACCGCGAAGTACGTGGCGGCGGACTCGAACCTGGCCAACACGCAGCTGGTGGCCAACCGCGCCGCCACGGACTGCTGGGAGAGGTTCTCGTGGGGCGCGGTGGGGGGCACACCGGGCAACTGGGTGCAGGTCTGGAGCGACGAGTTCGACGGCACCAGCCTCAACACGGCGAACTGGAGCTACAACACGACGGTCCACGTGAACAGCGAGCAGCAGCAGTACACCTCGTCGTCGCAGAACGTGCAGGTGAGCAACGGCACGCTGAAGCTGATTGCGCGCTACCAGCCGACGAACGGCTACCCCTACACCTCGGGCCGCATCGAGAGCGTGGGCAAGCGCGAGTTCGGGCACAGCCGCGTCGAGGCGCGCATCAAGCTGCCGGTGGGGGCGGGGCTGTGGCCGGCGTTCTGGATGCTCGGCAATGACATCAACACGGCGGGTTGGCCGGCCTGCGGCGAGCTCGACATCATGGAGAACGTGGGCTACGGCGACTGGACGTCGGGTGCGCTGCACGGTCCGGGCTACTACGGCAACACGCCGATCAACGCTCGGTTCTACCCGAACTCCCCGGTCAGCAACTTTCACGTGTACCGCGCCGACTACTCGTCTACGGAAATCAAGTGGTACATCGACGACGTGCTGCTGAAGACGGTGACGCGAGGGGAGGTCACCCAGTACGGCAACTACGCGTATGACCACCCGTTCTTCATCATCCTGAACCTGGCGGTGGGCGGGGGCTATCCGTTCGGGCTGAACGGCGCGACGACGCCGTACTACGGCGTGCCGCAGTCTACGGCGAACCTCATCGCCCAGACGCCGCAGGTGATGGAAGTGGACTGGGTCCGCGTCTACCAATGGCAGTAGCGCGCCTCCAGATAGTTGGGGCTCCTCCGATGCGGCGCGAGGTGCACCGCCAATCGCTCGACGCCTCCCGCCAGACATGCGAGACACGCTCCGCGAGGCCCGCCTCACGGAGCAGATGAACCCATGGAAGTCGCAGCGACGCCGCAGGGAGATGTGCAGACCGAACCTCACCTGGGGTTGTTCCGGCTGACCTGGCCCATCTTCTTGGAGCTCCTCCTCTTCATGCTCATGGGGACGTCGGACACGCTCATGCTGAGCGGCGTGTCCGACGACGCCGTCTCCGCGGTGGGCGTGGTCAATCAGTACGTCTTCATCTGCATCCTGAGCACGGGCATCATTGGTAACGGGGCCGCCATCGTGGTCGCCCAGTACCTCGGGGCTCGCAAGCAGCAAGAGGCCGCCCGGATCTCGGCGCTGGCCCTCACGCTGAACCTCGGCCTCGGCATCACGGTCAGCGTGGGCCTGCTGTTGCTAGGGGACTTCCTCCTGGGCGGGATGAACCTGGAGGGGCCGGTGCTCGCGTATGCGAAGACGTACCTGCACCTGGTGGGCGGCTTCCTCTTCTTCCAGGCGCTGATCAACGTCTTCTCCGGCTTGCTGCGCACCTACGGCTTCACCCGGCAGTCGATGTTCGTCTCGCTGGGCATGAACGTGCTGCACGTGGCCGCCAACTACGCCCTCATCTTCGGCCACTTCGGTCTACCGGCGCTGGGGGTGAAGGGCGCGGCGCTCTCCACCGTGCTGAGCCGGGCCACCGCGCTTGGAGTCTTCGCCTGGATGCTCTACCGCGTCATGCCCGTGCGGATGGTGCTCCGGGACTACGTGACGTTCTCGAAGGAGTACATCCGGAAGATCCTCAAGGTGGGCATCCCCGCGGCGGTCGAGCAGCTCACCTATCAGGGCTGCCAGACGACGTTCCTGTACTTCATCACCACGCTGGGCTCCGTCGCCCTGGCGTCACGGCAGTACGCCCAGTCCATCTCTCAGTATGTCTATCTGTGCAGCCTGGCCATTGGGTTGGGGACGGGCATCATCGTCGGGCGGAGAGTGGGCGCTCGCCGCACCGAGGACGCGTACCTCCAGGCCTTGGAGAGCCTGAAGTGGGGCCTGGGCATCACCATCGCGGTGGATGTGTTCGCCATCCTCTTCCGAGAGCGGCTGGTCGGCCTGTTCACGGACAATGGCGACATCATCCAGGTGACCGCTCAGCTCATCGTCCTGAGCCTGCTGCTGGAAACGGGCCGGTCCTTCAACCTGGTCCTGGTCAACGCCTTGCGAGCGGCGGGAGACGCCCCCTTCACCGTCTACATGGGCGTGCTCTCGATGGCCTGCATGAGCGTGCCCCTGGGCTACTTCCTGGTGTTCAACCTGAACATGGGGCTGCCCGGGGTGTGGCTCGCCGTCTCGGCCGATGAGTGGCTGCGCGGCATCACCATGTGGCTGCGGTGGAAGAGCCGGGTCTGGGAGCAGAAATCGCTCGTGGAGCCGGAGGCGCAGCCGGTGGCGGTGGCGCTCGGAGGCTAGCGCCCGATCTGCGCGGGGACGTGTGAGGCAGGTGGAGGTGTAGTGTATCGAGTGCCCGCGACGGCCTTGGGGGGAGCTTGTCGGCGGACCGGGAGGACTTGCCGATGCCGGTGGATCTGCGAATTGCCTCGTACAACATCCTGGCGGACGCCTACGTCAAGCCCGAGTGGTTCCCGGACACGCCTGCGGACATCTTCCAGCCGCAGAGGCGCCAGGAGGCGCTGGCTCGCCGGATCGCGGGGCTGAACGCGGACATTGTCTGCCTGCAGGAGGTGGAGCCCGGCAGCTTCGCCGCACTCCAGAGAGCGCTGGAGCCGCACGGGTACGCGGGAGTGCTGGCGCTGAAGCAGCAGGGGAAGCCCGACGGCTGCGCGGTGTTCCACCGGCTGGAGCGTTGCCTGGGCCACCGGGCCCATTACTTCAAGGATCGACTCGAGGGCGGGCGCGTCTCCGGGCACCTGGCGCTGGTGGTGGACTTCGAGGCCGGAGGGGAACGACTGCGCGTGGCGTGCACGCACCTGCGCTGGGATCGGCCGGACAGGCCCGTGGAGCAGCACCAGGGGATGCAGGAGGCGTCCGAGCTGCTCGAGGAGCTGGTGCGGCGGGAGCCAGAATCCCTTTGGGTGGTGTGCGGCGACTTCAACGCGCAGCCCGGCGAGCCGCTGGTCCGAGCGTTCTCGGCGGCTGGGCTGCTCGATGCCCACGAGGGACGGCACCAGCCGACCTGCAACGCGAACAGCAAGGCCAAGACGCTCGACTACCTCTTCCACTCGCGCACGCTGCAGGCGCAGCCGGACCGGCTGCCGGAGCTGTCCGACCGGACGCCGATGCCGTCGGAGACCGAGCCCTCCGATCACCTACCGATCGCCGCGCGGTTGCTGCGCGCCTGAGGCGCTGGGGCCCAGGCGCACCGCTCGTCGGCGACGCGCGTCCCTCCCCTTGACCGGCTCAGGTCGATCACCAATAGTGACAGCCAACATTTGATATTGATTCTCAATATCAAGATTGTCTCCGGCTCGGATTGTGGATGTTCTCGCCTCGCTCCTCGCTTGCCCTCTTCCTGACGGTGGTCTTGCCGGTTGTCTCCCTCGCAGCTGCCGAGCCGGTGATTCAGCCCCCTCATCGAATCGACACCGTCGAGATCCCGTACCCGGCAGAGGAGCTCGCCGCGCGCCGGGAGGGCGAAGTGGTCCTTCTCCTCACCATCGACGAGAAGGGGATCGTGACTGGCTCGGAGATCTCCAGATCTGGAGGAGCGGCGTTCGACGCGGCGGCCCAGTCCGCGAGCCTCACCTTCCGCTTTGAGCCTGCTCGGGTGGACGGCGAGCCTGTGGCGTGCCGGGTCGAGTTCGTCCACAGCTTCCGGCTCGCCCCAGAGGCGCCTGCGTCCCCAGAGGCACCCGCTCCTCCTGAGACTCCCACCGCTTCTGAGCCCGGCCTCCCCACGCCAGATGACGCGGCCGCCGCCACTCCAGCCAAGGAGGAGAAGGTGACCGAGACGACCGTCCGTGGCCGCTCGGAAGCCGAGCGGATGCGTCAGTCCGCGGAGGCGGTGAAGGTGGTCGAGATCCGGCGCGCGAGGGCGCAGTCAGCAGACCTCGGTCAGGTCCTCGCGCAGCAGGAAGGGGTGTCTGTCCGCAGGACAGGGGGCCTGGGCAGCACCGCCCGTTTCGCCCTCAACGGGCTCACCGACGACCAGATCCGCTTCTTCCTTGATGGCCTTCCGCTTGAACTCTCGGGTTATCCGTTTGGTGTCGCCAACGTGCCGGTGAACCTCGTGGATCGGATCGAGCTCTACCGAGGCGTCGTGCCAGCCCGGTACGGAGCCGATGCCCTTGGCGGAGCAGTCAATCTCGTCAGCGCCCCCCTGCAGGAGGGAGCCCACGGAGCGCTCTCCCTGCAGGGCGGCTCATTTGGGACCTGGCGCCTCACCCTCGCAGGCAGCTACCAACCCAAGCCACAAGGCTTCTTCGTCAGGGCACACCTGTTCGCGGACACGACTCGCAACGACTACCGCGTCGACATCGAGACGGTCGATGAGCAAGGCCAGTTGCTTCCCGCCACCGTCAAGCGCTTCCATGACGGCTACCGAGCCCTGGGCGGTGGCCTCGACGTGGGGCTGGAGTCGCTCGGCTGGGCAGATCGGCTGGTCTTCCGGGCCTTCGGCTCCGGTCATGACAAGGAGCTGCAGCACAACTTGGTGATGCGCGGCACGCCATATGGAGAGGCCTCCTACGGCGTCACCACCGCGGGCGGCCAGCTTCTCTACGAGAAGGCCTTCACCGAGGCGCTGCGCCTCGACGCGGTGGTCGGGTACGGATGGCAGGCCACCGAGTTCGTCGACGTCTCGCGCTGGGTGTACGACTGGTTCGGCCGCCAGGTCCGCGAGAGGACGCTGCCGGGCGAGATCAACAACCAGGCGACGGATCAGACCCTCTGGCAGCACGCCCTCTACGGCCGAGCCCATGCCGATTGGGCCTTCGCCAGTGCCCAGAAGCTCCGGCTCTCCATCGCGCCCACCCGGACCTGGCGCACTGGCGAGGATCGGCTCTCGACTCCGGAGTTGGATGTCCTCGCGGCGGAGCGGACGCTCTTCACCTCCGTCATCGGTCTCGAATACGAGCTGGCGCTCTTCGACGACACCGTCCAGGTCATCCTCTTCGGCAAGGACTACCGCTATGCGGCCCGGGCCCAGGAACGCGCTGTGGGCGGCGGCTTTCAGCGCAAGGACCGTGACTTGCAGCGCTTCGGTGGGGGGCTGGCCATGCGCGTGCGCCTGGGCGAGCCGCTCTACCTCAAGGCGAGCTACGAGCGGGCCACGCGGTTCCCCCGCGTGGACGAGCTGTTCGGCAATGGCGTGCTGATCAGCGAGAACCTCGACCTCGAGTCCGAGGGCAGCCACAACCTCAACCTCGGTGTCGCCACCCAGCCGTTGCGCTCGGGACTCGGCACCTTCCGGGCTGAGCTCAACGGCTTCGCCCGCCTGGTCAGCAACCAGATCATCCTCCTGGGCGATGCTCGCAAGTCGAGCTACCAGAACGTCTATGGGGCCCATGCGCTCGGCTTCGAGGTGGCAGCCGGTTGGAACTCCGTTGGCCGCCTGTTCTACCTCGACGCGAACGCCACCCTGCAGGATCTCCGGAACACCTCGGGCGAGGGGACCTTCGGTGCGTTCGATGGGGATCGGCTCCCGAATCGCCCGTGGTTCTTCGCCAACGGCACGGCGCGGATGTCGATTCGTGGAGTGGTCGCGGAGCAGGATGAGCTCTCGCCCTTCTGGAGCACCCGCTATATCCGCGAGTTCTTCCGGCACTGGGAGAGCGTGGGGGCTGCGGAGACGAAGGAAGTGATTCCGAACCAGTTCGTTCAATCCGCCGGCGTCAGCTATCGCGTGACGCGAGCCCAGGCCACGGTGGGCCTCACGGCGGAGTTGGAGAACCTCGGCAATGCCAGGACCTTCGACTTCTTCGGAGTCCAGAGGCCAGGCAGGGCGGCCTGGCTCAAGGGGACCTTCGAATACTGAAGCAGGCGCGTCAGCGCAGCTTCACCAGCTGGTAGGCCCACCCCAGCGTCTCGAAGCGGGGCTCGGCCACGCCTTGGACACCGAGCTCGTAGACCGTGGTCTTCGCATAATCGGCGCTCGGGAGCAGGAGGAAGGTGCGGCCGTCGATGCGGAACGCGTAGTAGCCGCCAGCGAACTTGCCCAACCCGTCCACGGGCTGGCCCGTTCCCGCCTCCACATTGACGCGCCAGAGCCGCCAGTGGCTGCCACCGGTGATGGCATTGGGCTCGGTGTTCTCGGTGATGTTCATGTCCTCGGAATGGAGCACGGCGACGATGCCAACACCGTTCTCCAGGTATCGGTACGCAACGGTCTGGCGGCCGCCCACAATGTCCGAGAGCTTACGGGTCCAGCCCGCGTCCAGCGCCAGCTCGCCGGCCTTGATGCGGACCGCGCAGTTGTCCGGCGCGTCGTCGCTCAGCACCGGGGCCGCGGTGCTGAAGACCCAGTTGCTGAAGTAGAGGTGACCGGCCTCGTCCTGCGTCGCCATGTCGAGCCCTGGGCAGGGTGCATCGATCAGCTTGACCAGGCGGTCGTCCGCATTCGAGTACACGGCAATCTGAGAGGTGGGGGAGAACCGGTAGAAGCTGTTGTCCGCCCAGTAGAAGGGCTGGAACGAGTTGCCGCTGCGAACGGCCGTGCTCCGGTCGTAACCCGCCCTCACGGTCAATCCGTCGCGCTCGGCCGGGAGCCCAGGGGCATCGGCGGTACCGGAGATCTGCATGGCCTCCGGATTCCAGATGATCCGCCGGGACTCCTCGAGCTGCATGTACGCGGTCGACGCGTCGACGAACACATTCTTGTAGAGCGGGGCCACCGCGGGGCCGTAGTTGGCGAAGCTCAAGCGGCCGTCCTCCTGCAGTCCACAGCCGGCACCCACCGTGTAGCGGCGGAGCTCGGGCGCTTCACCGTCACCGACGAAGAGCTTCCCACCGGCCGCGCCAATCGTCGCGAACCCCGCATGCTCCGAGGCCTGGTCAAGGTTGATGCTCTGCACGTCGAGAGACTCCAAGAGGCGCACGTACGTCGATGCGCCCTCGTCGCCGAAGATCGAAGTGGCGATGGCGTAGACGGGGCCCGTTCCTTCGGAGGCACACGGCTCGAGGGGCTCGGGGTCGGAGCCACACGCGGCAAGGGCCGCGCCGAGGAGCAGGGCCGCGCTCACGGGCGCTGGGGTGGAACGGCGGTTCAGGTTCATGGGGAGGGCTCCAGTGTCAGGTGGGTGAAGGGGTGGAGTCGTTGGCCAGCTCCTCGAGAGGGAGCGGAGAGCCGCCATGAGGCTCCATCCGGGAGACAGCACGAGCGGCGCCAGCCAGCAGCAGCCCGAGGAAGACGAGACCCAGCTCGGTGGCGAGGACGAACGGGGAGCCAGAAGCGAAGGGAATGCGAGCGGTCCGCGCTGCATCGATCAACGGCACCGCGAAGAGCAGCCCGCTCGCACCGATGAGAAGCCGCCGCGCGGAGCGCGCGGCGGAGCGCTCGACGAGGGCGTAACCGAGCGCCCCCAACCAGCTGACGTAAAAGAGCGCGTGCTCATACCTTGGACGTTCGTGGAGCGCGGCGGGAAGGAGCTGGTTCGCGAGGAACAGCGCGGCCACGGCGAAGGTGAGCCCAGCGCAACCGCCCGCGGTCAGCTTCTCGAGGAGCCGATCGAAGGACCCCAGTCCTCGGCTGCGTCGACGCTCCAGCCAGAGGAGATTTCCCGCAAGGATGCCGAACGAGGCGAGCAGTGCGAGCAGAGCGTAGAGCACCTTCACCGGGAGCCCGGCCCAGGTGGCGAAGTGCCATCCGTAGAGGGTCTCCATCGTCCGCGAGTAGCTCGTCGCTCCGCCCTTTTCCCGGACCCGGACAATTTCTCCGGCGAGTGAGACCCAGACGTGCTCGAACGCATTGATGGTACCGCTGCTCTCGCCCGGAAGGTGGACGACGGCGTTGGCATCCCCGAGGTTGTCGATGAAGAACCAGCGGTGGGTCGCCTGGGGGAACCGCTGCTGGGCTCTCTCCAGGGCAAGGCGCAGGTCAGGCGCCCTGGCAGCTTCGCCTTTCCGAGGGGGAGGCACTGGCCAGTCTGTGGCGCTCTCGACGGCGCGTGCGTCGCCTTCCAGGGTCGTGGCCACCACCGCCGGCTGGAGCCAGGCAGACAGGCAGAGCACGGTGCCAGTCAGCGCGAAGAGCAACAGGAAGGGTGCGTTGACCACCCCGAGGACCTTGTGCGCATCGGACCAGCGCACGCGGTGGCCCTGGTGGGGCCGGAACTGCACGAGCTCGCGCACCAGCTTCCCGAGCTGAATCAAGCCCCCTGTCACAATCAGCAGCAGGAGGACGACGGATGCGATGCCCGCCAGATACTTCCCTCCCGGAATCGGGTCGAGGAAGTGCATCGCGTTGAGGAACTCGCCCAGGTCGCTTCGCTCACCGAGCGGCTGCCCGGAGACCGGATCCATCCACGAGGACTGGACTGTTCCTCCGGGGGCCAGGCGCCAGATCCGCAGCCAGGGCTCCTCTTCGGTGGGCAGCGAGATCCCAAACCACGCGGGCTTCGCCTCGACCTCCGTGTCCACGAGGCGCTGCGCGAGCTCGAGCGCATGCGCATCGGAGACTGCGATGGGGCCCCGGAACGAAGGCTCCTGCCAGGGAGCCAGCTCCTCGGCGAAGAGCGCGAAGGTTCCGAGAAAGAAGAGGGCAAAGAGCACGATGGACGAGAGGACGCCGGTCCACGCATGCGCATCCCAGAGGATCTCGTAGGCTCGTGGAGACACCTTCACGAGAGCACCATCACGGCAACCGACGCGGCGCCAACCACTGCGGAGCCAAGCCATGCCCGCTGCCAGCTCTGGGCGAGAAGGGCCAGGCACACCGCCACAACGACTGCGGGAGCCGCGGCCAGGAGGGCGACGAGGAATCGGACATCCCCGGGCAAGGGCAGCGCGCCGGAGAGGGAGAGGTCCGCGAGCACGGCGGCCGCCGGTGCGGCCGAAATCGCCGCGGAGATCCGTCCGAGGCCGTGTTCGTGCTTGCGGGCCATCAGCTCCCTCCGAGCCAGGCCACGACAAGTGCCAGCGCGGTGAGCTGAACTGCTCCCAAGGTGCCGCGAGGCCAGAGCGGAGTGCAGAGCGCGAGGAGCGAGAGCGTGAGCATCAGCACCAGCGCGACCACCGTGAGCCCCGCACCCCAGCCCTGGGCCACCCCACCTGCCACCGCACCGGCCGCGAGGAGGCTCGCGCCTGCCGCGCGTACGCCCACCCGGTTCCGATGGAGCACCTGCTGCCACCTGCCTCCAGAGCGGGCCGGCACGGCCGCCGCGAAGTAGAAGGCGGTGGCCCCCAGCAGGCTCAGCAGCATCGAAAGCGGCATGTCCTCCTCAGCACAGCGATTTGATAACGATTATCATTATCAAATGGAGTGTCAAGGAGGAAGGGAGCCGTGGCTCACTGGCCCGTGAGGTAAATCCCGAGGCCGCTGCTGCCGGTGGTGGCGAAGAGCAGCGTGCCATCGCGGGAGATGCGCATGCGTCCGTTGTTGAAGGCGTTGTTCCCGGTCCAGGAGAAGAGACCTGGGGAGGGAGCGATGTTGCGCAGCTTCTGCAGCGTCGTGGTGCTGTAGACGTCGATGGAGATGTTGGAGCCATACCAGGCCAGGTAGAGCTCGTCGGCGACGGGGCTGTAGACGGCGCCAATGGGCAGCTGGCTGGCGTAGGTGCCCAGGATGGCCTGACGCGACAGGGCGCCGTCGAAGACGTAGAGCCCGCCGTAGGTGGGGAGGGCGTACTGGTTGGCCAGCCGGCTGACAGCAATCTCGTAGACGAACCAGCTGGTGCTGGACTCCGCGAAGGTCTGAGCACCGGTCAAGTAGCGGCCCCACTCGCCGCTGGAGATGTTCGACTCGGCATAGGCGACGGTGGAGCCGTCAGCGGAGCGGGCGAGCATGGTGGCCTGGCGCACGCTGGCGATGGACTGAGCGGTGCCGGTGGTCAGATTGACCTTGCGCATGGGAACCCAACCCGAGCCGTTGAACTGGGAGGTGACGATCGCCTCGGTGTTGGAGGTGAAAACCACGGTGAACGTGCCACCCTCGTAGAAGTCCCGGGTGAAGAAGAACCGCTGGCGCGCGTTCGTCGCGAGGTTGATGTGGTGGACCCAGTTCTGGTTGTTGGAGTTGGTCTGCAGGTCCGCGATGAGCAGCTGATCCCCGTCGGGGGACAGATCGATTCCGCTGAAGGAGCCACCGGTGAGCAGGGAGGGCTCGAACTGGCGGGTGAGCAGGTTGTAGACGAGCACCTCGCCCGCGGTGCCGCCGGTGGTGATGTAGAGCCGGTTGCGCTGGACGTCATGGACCATGTCCTTCCGGCCGGACACCTGGAGCGAGATGGACGCGGGGGCACTGCAGGTTCCGTAGGGGCCCCATTGCCCCGCCGAGCAGGTCCGGGTCTGGGTGCCGAGGATGCCGCACGCGATCGTCTGCGTGGTTCCATCGACGCACACACTCATCGTGGAGACCGACAGCGCCATCTGCTCCGGCTCGTGCTCGTGCTCCGCAGCGGCGTAAGCCGTGCTCTGAAGGCCGAGCACGGCAAGAAGCGCGAGAGCCAACCAGCCAGAAGCGCGAGGGTGGGGGGATAGAGACAGGAGGGGCCGACGAGAATGGAAAAGGGTCATGGCCCGACTATCTACAGGGAAGGGCTGACATCCCTGGATAGTCTGAATCTCCTGGCCCCGTCAGGTGAGTGAGGCGCCTGGAGAAACGCGGGCGCTGAAAAAACGAAGGGCCCGGAACCTTTCGATTCCGGGCCCTTCTCTTGGCGAGGAGTACGGGACTTGAACCCGTGGCCTCCGGCGTGACAGGCCGGCGTTCTAACCAACTGAACTAACTCCCCACAATATTTGGGCGGAACAGGGATCGAACCTGTGACCCTCGCCTTGTAAGGGCGACGCTCTACCGCTGAGCTATCCGCCCGAGCGACCGCCGCTGGCAACGTGGGCGGCCTTGTATCGGCCACGTCCCCCACTGTCAAGCCTACGTTTTTGCGGACCCGATCATTCCCCCGGCGCCCTCATTTTTCCCTCTGGAGCGGGAATGACTCACCTTTTGCCCGCATGACAATGAGGTCCTCTGTGGCCTGGCCGCGTTGACTTCACAGCCCCGCCAGTGCTGGAAGTTTGCAGTACGGGCGAGCGCGGGCCCGCTCGCAGCGCTGAACGCAACCGCGCGGGAGTCGGACCCCATGAGAAGAGCCACTGCTATCCCCCCAGCGGCTTCCCTGCCACTTCGGTGGCATCCCCCCCTTCTGGCAGCCTGCCTTGCCGCACTCCTGGCTGCCTGTGGCAGCTCGGACCCGAGCACCTCCTTCCTGGAAGAGGAGCTGGCCCCTACGGGCGTCCAGCAACAGGAGGCGGTCACCTGGACTCTGGGTGCGAGTTACGACGCAACCAAGGCGAACATCAACTTCCGCGTCTACTCGTCGCGCGCCACCCGCATCGAGGTCTGGATCTACAAGACCCCGTACGGCGCCCAGGAGGTGACCAAGTACGTGATGACCAAGGACTCGGCCACGAACATTTGGTCGAAGCCGGTCTCGGTCTCCACGCTGCAGACCACGTATGGCGTCACCGGCACCGTCTACTACGGCTACCGCGCCTGGGGGCCGAACTGGACGTACAACTCCAATTGGACGAAGGGCTCAAACCTGGGGTTCGTGGCGGACGTGGATGCGAGCGGCAACCGCTTCAACCCCAACAAGGTGCTGTTGGACCCCTACGCGCTGGAGATCAGCCACGATCCGAAGAACGGTACCAACACGGACGGGCAGTGGTTCGCCTCGGGAGCATACCGCCTGAAGGATAGCGGCCCGTACGCACCCAAGGGCATTGTGCTGGCGGGGGACACGCAGTCCATCGGTACCAAGCCCACGCGCGCGCTGAAGGACGAGGTCATCTACGAGGTCCACGTCCGCGGCCTCACCAAGAATGACCCGAGCATCTCCTCCACGTTCCGGGGCACGTACAAGGGGGCGGGGCTGAAGGCCCCGGCGCTGGCGGCGCTCGGGGTGACGGCGGTGGAGTTCCTGCCGGTGCAGGAGACGGACAACGACAGCATCGACAACGAGCCCACCACGACGGATGACAACTACTGGGGCTACATGACGTTGAACTACTTCGCGCCGGATCGCCGCTACGCGTACGACAAGTCGGCGGGCGGCCCGACGCGCGAGTTCAAGGAGATGGTGAAGGCCTTCCACGACAACGGCATCAAGGTCTTCATCGACGTGGTCTACAACCATACGGGCGAGGGCGGGAACTGGATCGCCAACGACTCGAGCACCTACAACCTGCTGTCGTTCCGCGGCCTGGACAACCCCACGTACTACAGCCTCACGTCGGACCTGAAGTTCAACTGGGACAACACGGGCGTGGGCGGCAACTACAACACGTTCAACCCGGTGGCCCAGGACCTCATCATCCACTCGCTGGCGTACTGGAAGGACACGCTGGGGGTGGACGGGTTCCGGTTCGATCTGGCCTCGGTGCTGGGCAACACGTGCCAGCACGGCTGCTTCAACTACGACAAGATGAACAGCGGCACGGCGCTCAACCGCATCATGCGGGACTTGTCGCCGCGTCCGGCGGCGAACGCTGCGGGCACGGACTTCATCGCCGAGCCGTGGGCCATTGGCGGCAACTCGTACCAGGTGGGCAACTTCCCGGGCGCGTGGGCGGAGTGGAACGGCGCCTTCCGCGACTCGTTCCGCAAGGATCAGAACCAGATGGGCGTGGAGAACGTCACGCCAGGAGAGCTGGCCACGCGCTTCTCGGGCTCGTCGGACAAGTACGGGGATGATGGGCGCATGCCGTACAACTCCATCAACTTCATGGTGGCGCACGACGGCTTCACCCTGAAGGACCTGTACTCGTACAACAGCAAGAACAACAGCCAGGGGTGGCCGTATGGGCCCTCGGATGGTGGCGAGGACAGCAACCACAGCTGGGACCAGGGCGGAGTGGCTGCGGACCAGCGCAAGGCGGCGCGCAATGGCATTGCGTTCCTGATGCTGAGCGCGGGCACGCCGATGATCACCGGCGGCGACGAGTTCCTGCGCACGCAGTACGGGAACAACAACGCGTACAACCTGGACTCGGACAAGAACTGGCTGAACTACACGCTGACGGGAGACCAGACGACCTTCAAGACGTTCACCCAGCGGATGATTGCGTTCCGCAGGGCTCACCCGGCGCTGCGGCCGCTGAACTTCTACAGCGCGGTGGACAACAACGGGAACGTGATGGAGCAGCACCGCTGGTTCAAGTCGGACGGCAACGTGCCGGACACTGCGTACTTCAGCAACGCCAGCAACCACGCGCTGGCCTACCGCATCGACGGCACGGAGTTCGGGGACCCGGCGAGCGCCATCTATGTGGCGTACAACGGCTGGTCCGCCGCGGTGAACTTCGTGCTGCCGTGGCCGGGCAGCGGCAAGAGCTGGTACCGGGTGACGGACACGTGCAACTGGGCCGAGGGCGTCGACCAGGTGGCTTCGCCCGGCGCCGAGGTGGGCGTTGGCGGCGAGAACACCATCTACGGCGTCTGCGGCCGCGGCCTGATTCTGCTGATCGCGAAGTAGGGAAGGGCTGACACGGTTCGGAGGGTTACGGCGCGGGTGGCCGTGGCCTTTCGTGTACTGGGGCCGGGCTCACCGAGACGGTGGGTCCGGCCCTCGTCATTTGGAGCATGGAGGGGCGCGAGAGGCAGGACATCCGGGCGGAAGTCCGGTATGGGCGGGGAGAGACGGCGCCCGGTGGCGCCGGAGGGCTCCTCCATGAACGACAGACTCTTGAAGGCGGCGCGTCGCCAGCCCACGGACACCACCCCGATTTGGCTGATGCGTCAGGCGGGGCGCTACCTGCCCGAGTACCGGGCCATCCGCGGCAACATCGCGTTCCTGGACCTGTGCAAGCACCCGGACCTGGCGGCCGAGGTGACGGTGCAGCCCATCACGCGGCTCGGGGTGGACGCGGCGATCATCTTCTCGGACATCCTGATTCCGGTGGAGGCGATGGGGATCGCGCTGGAGCTGGGGGACAAGGGCCCGCACTTCCCGAACCCGGTGCGCACGGCGTCGGACATCGAGCGGCTGGGGGTGCCGGATCCGGTGCAGAGCACGGGCTTCGTGGCCGAGGCCATCCGCAGGACGCGCAAGGCGCTGAATGACTCGGTGCCGGTGATTGGGTTCGCGGGGGCGCCGTTCACGCTGGCGGCGTACATGGTCGAGGGCGGCGGCTCGAAGAGCTACATCCTCATCAAGCGGCTGCTGTTCGAGCAGCCGAAGCTGGCGCACACGCTGTTCCAGAAGCTGACGGACACGCTCATCCCGTACCTGAAGATGCAGGTGGAGGCGGGGGCGAAGATCGTCCAGATCTTCGACTCGTGGGGCGGCGAGCTGGGGGCGTACGACTTCGAGCGCTTCAGCCTCCCGTACCTGACGCGCATGGTGAAGGAGCTTCAGGCCACGGGCGTGCCGGTGATTCTCTTCGGCACGGGCATGTCCACGCACCTGCCGCTGCTCAAGCGCACGGGGGCGGACGTGATCGGCCAGGACTGGCGGATCGAGATGGACCAGGCTCGGAAGGTGCTGGGGCCGGACGTGGCGGTGCAGGGGAACCTGGATCCGCTGCACCTGTTCCTGCCGCGCGAGGAGCTCGAGGCGCGGGTGGTGGACATCCTGAACCGGGCGGGGCCCCTGGGGCACATCTTCAACCTGGGCCATGGCATTCTGCCTCCCACGGATCCGGACGCGGCGAAGTTCCTGGTGGAGGCGGTGCACCGCCACGGCATCGCGCTTCGTCAGGGCACCACGCCCCAGCGGTAGCCCGCGCTTCTCCCGTTCCTGAATCGCTTTCCTCCCGAGGGCTCGCAGCCCCAGCACCCGGGCAGCCCAGCAGGGCGTCCACCGGTTGACTTTCAAATCAATTCTCGTTGACGCGGTGCATTAGGGGTCGTTACAAGTGCCTCACTCGCTGTCAGGAGGTGAGGCACATGGCTCAGAGCAACGGTCATCGCAGGGTGGCCATCGTCCGCGGACTGCGGACCCCCTTTGTGAAGGCGGGCAGCGTCTTTGGGAAGCTCACCGCGCTGGACCTGGGCAAGCTCGTCGTCCAGGAACTGGTGCAGCGTGCCGAGCTCGACCCGAACGAGATCAACCAGCTGGTCTTCGGGCAGGTCATCCCCACGCTCACGGCCCCGTCCATCGCCCGGGAGGTGGTGATCGCCGCCGGTCTGCCTCGGAAGATCGAGGCCTTCACCGTGGCGCGCGCCTGCGCCACTTCCATTCAGGCCATGACGACGGCGGCCAACGCCATCGCCGTGGGTGAGGCGGACGTCGTCATCGCGGGCGGCACCGAGTCCATGTCGGACGCCCCCATCTTCACCAGCCGTCCCCTGGCCCATGCCCTGGTGGCCGCCTCCAAGGCCAAGAGCCTTCCGGAGAAGCTCCGGCCCTTCCAGAAGCTCAAGGCGAAGGACCTGCTGCCGGTGCCCCCCTCCATCGCCGAGTACTCCACCGGCCAGACCATGGGCGAGAGCGCCGAGAAGATGGCCAAGGAGAACGGCATCTCCCGCGAGGAGCAGGACCGCATCGCCCTGGCCTCGCACCACAACGCCGCTCGCGCCTGGAAGGAGGGCTGCTTCGACAGCGAGGTGATGCACGTCGTCGTCCCACCCCAGTACGAGGACGTGGCGGCCAAGGACAACATCGTCCGCGAGGACACCACCCTGGAGGCGCTCGGCCAACTCAAGCCGGTGTTCGACCGCAAGTACGGCACCATCACCGCTGGCAACGCCTCGCCGCTCACGGACGGCGCCGCCGCCCTGCTGCTCATGAGCGAGGAGAAGGCCCGGGCGCTCGGCTACGAGCCGCTCGGCTTCCTGCGCGCCCATGCCTACGCCGCTACCGACCCGGCCGATCAGCTCCTGCAGGGCCCGGCCTACGCGGCGCCTATCGCCCTGCAGCGCGCGGGCATGACGCTGGCGGACATTGATCTCGTGGAGATGCACGAGGCCTTCGCCGCTCAGGTGGCCAGCAACCTTCAGGCGCTCGCCTCGCCCGCCTTCGCCAAGAAGGCCGGCTGGAGCGCCCCGGTGGGCGAGGTGGATCGCGACCGGCTCAACGTGAACGGCGGCTCTATCTCCCTGGGCCACCCCTTCGGGGCCACGGGCGCGCGCATCGTCACGCAGGCCCTCCATGAACTGAAGCGCCGGAACAAGAACACGGTGCTGTGCACCGTCTGCGCCGCGGGTGGCCTCGGGGCCGCCGTGGTCCTGGAGCGTGCGTAATGGCCATCAAACTGGAAGAGCTCGAGGCACAGCAGGGCTTCACGTACTCGGTCGAGGATGGTGTGGCCGTCATCACCATCGATCAGCAGGGCGAGGCGGTGAACACGCTCTCTCCCGAGACCGGTACGGCGTTCGAGAAGCTGCTCGGACACGCGGAGGCGGATCCCAACGTGAAGGCCGTGGTCTTCACCTCCGGCAAGAAGGACACCTTCGTCGCTGGGGCGAAGATCGACTTCCTGCAGACCATCAAGACGGCGGCCGAGGCCACCGAGATCTCCCGCAAGGGCCAGGAGGGCTTTGACCGGCTGGACGCCTTCCCCAAGCCGGTGGTGGCGGCCATCCATGGCGCGTGTCTCGGCGGCGGCCTGGAGTGGGCGCTGGCGTGTGACTACCGCATCGCCACGGACAGCCCGAAGACGCAGCTCGGCCTGCCCGAGACGCAGCTCGGCCTGCTGCCGGGCGCGGGCGGCACCCAGCGGCTTCCGGCGCTCATCGGCATCCAGGCGGCGCTCGATTTGATCCTCGCCGGGAAGACGGTGAAGCCCTCGAAGGCGAAGCGGCTCGGGTTGGTGGACGAGGTGGTGCCAGTACCCATCCTGCGCTCCATTGCCCTGCAGCGCGCCCGGGAGCTGTCGGCCGGAGCGCTGAAGGTGGAGCGCCCGCACGGCCAGCGCCTCAAGGCCGTGGCCGCACAGTCGAAGAAGGGCCTCGCGGGCATGCTCCAGCGTCTGGCCGATAAGGCGCTCTGGTCCGAGGTGGCGCTCGAGGCCAACCCGCTGGGCCGCAAGCTGCTCTTCGATCAGGCGCGCAAGCTGCTCCTGAAGAAGACGCGCGGCAAGTACCCCGCGCCGGAGAAGGCGCTGGAGGCCATCCGCGTGGGCGTGGAGTCCGGCCGCAAGGCGGGCCTGGAGACCGAGGCGCGCCTCTTCGGCGAACTGGTGGTGTCAGATGTCTCCAAGCGGCTGGTGGAGATCTTCTTCGCCACCACGGCGCTCAAGAAGGAGAACGGCACCTCCGACCCCAGCGTGATGCCGCGCGAGGTGAAGAAGATCGGCGTGCTGGGCGGCGGGCTCATGGGCGGCGGCATCGCCTACGTGTCCGCGGCGCTCCAGGGCGTCCCCGTGCGCGTGAAGGACAAGGACGACGCGGGCGTGGGCCGCGCGCTCAAGCAGGTACAGAGTGTGTTGGATGAACGCGTGAAGCGGCGCTCGCTCACGTGGCGCGAGGCGGCGGCGAAGCAGGCGCTCATCACCGCGGGCACGGACTACAGCGGCTTCAAGAACGTGGATCTCGTCATCGAGGCTGTGTTCGAGGACCTGAAGCTCAAGCACCGCGTCATCGCCGAGACGGAGGCCGTCACGCGCGAGGACTGCATCTTCGCGTCCAACACCTCCAGCCTGCCCATCACCGAGCTGGCCAAGGGCAGCAAGCGTCCCGAGCAGGTGATCGGGATGCATTACTTCAGCCCGGTGCACAAGATGCCGCTGCTGGAGATCATCACCCACAAGGGCACGGCGGACTGGGTGACGGCCACCTGCGTGGAGGTGGGTCGGAAGCAGGGCAAGACGGTCATCGTCGTCAATGACGGGGTGGGCTTCTACACCTCGCGCATCCTCGCGCCGTACATGAACGAGGCGGCGTACCTGCTCGCCGAGGGCGCGGACATCGCGGAGCTGGACAAGGCGCTGGTGGAGTTCGGCTTCCCCGTGGGGCCCATCACCCTGCTGGACGAGGTGGGCATCGACGTGGCTTATAAGGTGGGGCCCATCATGGAGGCCGCGTTCGGCAAGCGGCTGGCGGCGCCGAAGACGCTCGACAAGGTCATCCAGGACGGGCGCCTGGGCCGGAAGAACCAGAAGGGCTTCTACACGTACACCGGGAAGAAGAAGGAGGTGGATGCCTCCGTCTACGGGCTGCTGCCGGGTGGAGCGGATCGCAAGAAGTTCGACCGAACCGAGATGGCCGAGCGGTGCGCCCTGCAGATGGTGAACGAGGCGATCCGCTGCCTGGGCGAGGGCATCCTCCGCAGCCCGAGGGACGGGGATGTGGGCGCCATCTTCGGCCTCGGCTTCCCGCCGTTCCTGGGCGGCCCGTTCCGATACGCGGACAGCCTGACGCCAGCCGTGCTGCTCAAGCGGCTGGAGCACTACCAAGACAAGTACGGCGAGCGCTTCACGCCGGCGCCCCACCTGGTGGACGTGGTGAACGCGGGCAAGACGTTCCACTCGCGCTAACGCACCGCGTGACCCGCCCCGAGCCCAGCGCGCCTGGCTCGGGGCGTACGAAGCTGCTTGACCCGGACGGGGCGCTGGATGATGCCACGCCCGCATGGCTCGCTCCGCTCCCCGCACTGTCGCGCTCGTCGTCCTGCTCGCCATCGTCGTCTGTGGCGCGGCGGCCAGCCTGGGCGCGTGGAGGTTCTACCGCAAGCACCACGACACCTCGGGCCTGCACCTGGGCGACTACTACTCTATGGGATGGGTGGGCTTCGATTCGGGCTGGTACAAGAGCATTGCCGAGGAGGGCTACTTCTATACGCCCGGCAAGCAGAGCTCGGTGGCCTTCTTCCCGCTCTACCCGCTGGCCATCCGAGGAGTCATGCAGACGGGGCTCTCGGTATACGGCGCGGGGATCCTCGTCACGCTCTTGTGCGGGTCGCTGGCGATGGTGCTCTTTACGCTCTGGGCCCGGACTCGGGCGGATGAGGTCTCCGCGCTCCAGGCGGGACTCCTGATCGCCCTGTATCCCTTCACCTTCTATTTGTACGGCGTCATGTACTCGGACGCGCTCTTCGTCCTGCTGGTGGTGAGCGCCTTCCTCTTGTTGGAGAAGGGGTACCTGCTGCCTGCGGTGCTGGTGGCGGCGATCTCCACGGCGGCACGGCCCGTGGCGCCCGCGGTGGTGGTGGGGCTGCTCGTGCGTCGGCTGGAGTGGAAGCGTGAGCGAGGCGAGCGCTGGAGCCCGTGGGACTTCCTGCCCGTGTTCTCCGCGCTCGGCTTCGTCTCGTACATCCTCTTCCTCAAGGAGTCCTTCGGCGCGCCGTTCGCCTTCGTGGAGACACAGGGCTCGCC